>JANMGF010001412.1:0-3575 GCA_031374535.1 Polyangium sp. (in: bacteria) | reverse complement strand
GCGAGACGCGCCCACGCCATCCGCTGGGCGGCCTGAAATTCATGTTGCTGTAACTTGTGCACGCGCGGCGCCCTCCGAGCCGGACCCCGGCGCGCCTCGGGCCCCGGCGATTTGTGCGCGCGTTTCGCGAGGACGAGCGACGTCGGCCTTCCCGGCAACTCGATGCGGCGCACCGGCGGCGCCTCCTCCCACCTCGACGGGACCTCTGGCGGGGCGAGCTTGTGCCCGAGCTCCACGCTCGTCACGTACGCGTAGGCCCAGCGCTCCGCCGTCCCTTCCGGCGGGATCGGAATGTCCATCGTTTTTTGCCCGTCAGTTCTTCATCTCCACGCCGCGCCCGGGCGGGAGCGGATCCCATCGTAGCGAATCACCGACCAGTGTCGAGATCCGTTTCGGCCGCCCGCCGTCGAGCCGCATCACGTAGAGCCCCGGCCCCTCGCCCGACGTACGCGTCGAAAAAAATGCGACGAGCCGACCGTCGGGGCTACATGCGGGATATCCGTTGCGCCCCTGCCCCTGCGTCAGCCGCACCAGACCTCGACCCCGCTCGTCCGTGGAGACGAGGTCCGTATCTTTTCCGACCCCCACCGCGAAGATCGCCCGCACCCCGTCCGGGTGATTGCAGAACGTCGGCGCCGACGCGAAGAGCCCCTCCGGCGAGATGGGTTTGTCTTCCACGTAGATTCTTTGCCCCCAGCGCCCCTCGCCCGCGTACGCGAGTTTGCCGCTCGGCGTGAACGTCGGCCGGAGGGCCATTCCCACCTCGCTGGCGGGCGCGAGGCTCGCGAAATCCGGGCCTGCGAACATCTTGATCGTGCCGCCGTCCGCGATCGACACGGCCACCCGGGACCTGTCCCGTGAAAACGCGAGCCCGTACACCGACCCCGGGATCGGCATGTCCACCGTTTTCCCGTCCCCCGTCCGCACCCGGTATTCGCCATTTTTCGCGCTCGTGGCGTAATAAAGCTCGTTTCCCTTGCCGAACGCGGGCGCCATCGCGATCTCGTCCTGCGGCGAAACCGGCTTCGGATCGTGCCCGTCCGCGTCGACCGTGAACACGCGCCTGAGCTTGCCCATCCCCGAGACGAACGTCATCCGGCTGGCAAACCCTCCATTTTGCCCCGTCAACGCCCCGATCACGAGATCCGAGATCCGGTGGGCCTCCTCCCGCAGATCCGCGCTCGGAATGAGAAACCGTTTGTCGAGGACGGCCGCCGCGCCATGCCGCACGAAATACACCCGGGCCCGCAGCTCCACCTTGTCTTGCCCGGGCACGGGCTTCGCGCGCGCCTCCACGAGCGCCTCGACCTTCTTTTTCGCCCATAGCGAGACGTCGAGGCTCTCCTGCCCCCACGCCTCCTCCGGCGAATCGTCGTCCGAGAGCACCTCGAATTCACCCGAGAGCTCGAGATCACGCCGCGCCACGCTCCGCATGATCACGTCCTCCTCGTCGAAGCTCGACGAAGGCAGGACCGCGATCCGCGGCAGAGGGCGCGTCGCGCCTGCGACGACCACGATGTTGCCGAGCAGATCCTCCGGCCGCGGCGGCGCATCTCGAGGCGCGGGCTCCTCCGAAAAGGCCCGCGGCGGGGCGCCGATCGAGAGGGACGAAAGTGCGGCGAAGGCGAGCAGTGTCTTCTTCAATCGCATCGCTCCGGCGTGCAGGTGAAGGTCAGCGAGATCTGACTCTGGACGATGTCCGGGTAATTCTCGGGCGGGGGCGGCAACTCCTCGCCCTTCGCGCCCTCCAGCGCGGCCCGCGCCGCGGCGTCGAAGGCGGCCTGGCCGCTCGATACGATCGCAAAACTCGCGACCGAGCGTCCGCCCGACAGCGTCACCGTGGCGGCGACGCGATATTTCGTGATGTCCTCCGCGGGCAAACCCGACCCCGAGACGCGGAACCTGCGGCTGAACCAGCCCCGGATCTTCTCCCGGTACATGTCGACCGCGCGCGCCTTCAGCGGATCGGTCTCCGTTCCGCCTTTCACGCCGTCCTCGTGGCCTTTTTCGTCCACGTTCGGCGGCGGCTCCACTTTGGCTGGCTCCTCGATCGGCGTCTCCACCACTTTGGCGAGCTCGGCCTCGGGCGGCGGCACGGGCGTCTTCGCCTCTGCCACCTCGATCTCTTTCGGCGGAATGGCCTCCTCGGTCTTCTCCGCCTTTGTCGAGACGAACGCCTTTTCCTCGGCGCGAGGCTTCGCGCGTGGCTTCAGCCATCGGTCCGGCAGCTTCGCCGGATCACGTTTTCCGCCGAGCTTCAAGGCCGGCGCCGCGTCCAGATCGAGCACGGGCACGACCTTCACGGGCACGCTGGGTCCTTTTTCGATCTCCGGCGCGAGGGCCGGACGATCGAGATCCGCGACGCGCAAGAGCAAGAGCCCCGCGCCCTGGAGCGCCACCGCGAAAATCACGGCGAGCGCGATTTCGTGACCCCGGAAATCGCCCTTCGTGGGCAGGATGGGGGGCGCGCTCGTGCTCACCGCAAAGCCTCCCGCGCCTCGTCGGGCTCCGGCTCGACCAGCAAATTGAGCCCGAGCACGCCTGCCGACCGCGCCGCCGCGACGACCCGCGCCACGGCGGCATACCGCGCATCCTTGTCGGCGCGGATGTAAATCTCTTTTTCCTTCTGCACCCGGGGGTTCGTCGCGAGCACGTCCTCCACGGTCCCCGTCACGTCGTCGTCACCAAAAAGGATTTTCTCCTCCTTGGTCACCGTGACGACGAGCTTCGAGTCCTTGACGGGCGTCTCCGTCGCCTCGACCTGCGGCAATTCGACCCGCAGGCCCGACGCGAGCAGCGGCGCCGTCACCATGAACACCACGAGCAGGACGAGCATCACGTCGACGAGCGGCGTGACATTGATGTCGCCAAACCCTTTTCCCCTGCCCCGCCTCGCCCCGCCGGTCGACATGGCCATCGATTCTCGTCCTTTTCGCCTCGTGTAAGCTCAGGAGCCCTGCGCGGAAGGCTTGGCGAGCGCCGCCGGCACCTCGGAGACGAGCGCGACCCAGCCGTCGCTCGCCGCCTCGATCTTCGAGAGCAACGCGTCGATACGTTTGTTCAGCGCATTGTAGGCCACGACCGCCGGAATCGCGGCTGCGAGCCCGATCGCCGTCGCGATCAGCGCCTCGCCGATCGCCGGCGCCACGACCGGCAGGCTCGCGCTTTTCGCCTGACCGATCCGCAAGAATGCATCCATGATCCCGTACACCGTGCCAAACAGCCCGACGAACGGCGCCGAAGCGGCAATCGTGGACAGCGAGGACATCAGCGAGCCTGCGCGCTGCTCCTGATCGACCATCGCGCGTTTGGCCACGGAATCGAGCAATTTCGGGCTCCCCGCGCGTTTTCCGAGCTCGAGCACGATCACGGCGCCCGGCGCGTCCGCATACCGGCTCGCGGCCGCGAAAAGTGCATCTGCCGAGAGCGCGTGTTTTGCCTCCTGCTCGAAGCGCCGCGCGGCCGCCCGGGGGCGGCCGGTATGGTGCATAATTTGGAATGCAATCACCCACACCAAGACCCCCCCGGCGCCCAGCACCCAAACGAACACCAAAACCGGCCCCGACGCCTGCAGG
>JANMGF010001331.1:0-8185 GCA_031374535.1 Polyangium sp. (in: bacteria) | reverse complement strand
CGAAAGACGCGGCGGCGCGGCTCGAGCGCGCGGCCGAGGCCAAGCTCGAGACGGACGATCTCCGGGCCTTGGAGGCCGAGATGCCGTGCGGGGACACGAAGGCGAAGGGCCGCATCTGGCTTGCGTATGCGCGTGGCGCGGCGCGCTCGAAGGCTGCGTGGGCCGACGTCCCGACGATCTCCAAGGACCTCGAGAAGGCGCTCGCCTCGAAGGAGCTCGAGAAGGAGACGGCCTACAAGGAAGGGATCGCGCCGGACGCCGAGGAGGTCGCGGCGCGCGCGATCCAGGGCAACGCCGAGGCCATGGCGCGCGGCGAGAAGCTCTGCAAGGGTCGCGCGGCCTACGGAATCGAGCTTGGCAAGAGCTGCCAGCGCTTTCTTTTGATCCTCGAAGGGCTCGCGAAGCAAAAGAAAAAGTGAGCGCTGCGAAAACCCGGCCCTCGCCTTGACAGGCCCGGCCCGAAACGGTTCGATCAGCGCGATGGACCGGGCCGCGGACGACGTCTTTCAACGAGCCGGTGCGCGCGTGGGCCAGGTCCTGCGCGGCAAGTGGCGGCTCGATCGGCTGCTCGGCATCGGCGGTACGGCCTGCGTTTACGCGGCGACACACCGCAACGGCAAACGCGGCGCGGTGAAGCTCCTGCGCTCCGAGCTCTCCGTCGACGAGGAGGCGCGCCATCGTTTTCTGCGCGAGGGGTATGTCGCGAACCGGATCGAGCATCCGGGCGCGGTCGCCGTGCTCGACGACGATACGGCCGAAGACGGCTCGGTTTTCCTCGTGATGGAGCTGCTCGAGGGGCAAAACCTCGAGGAGCGCGGGCGTACGAAGCCCGGCATGCGGCTGCATCCTTCCGAGGTCGCGTTCGTCGCGGAGCGGCTGCTCGACGTGCTCGCGGCCGCGCACGACAAGGGCATCGTGCATCGGGATCTGAAGCCCGAGAACGTGTTCTTGACGAGGGGCGGAGACGTCAAGATCCTCGATTTCGGCATCGCTCGCATGCGTGACGCCTCGCCGGGGGGCGCGGGGCGCGCGACGGAGGTCGGCAGCATCATGGGCACGCCGGCCTTCATGCCGCCGGAGCAGGCGCTCGGGCATACGGCCGAGATCGACGCGCGCACCGATCTGTGGGCGCTCGGCGCGGTGATGTTTTATGCGCTCTCCGGGCAACTCATCCACGACGCCGAGACGGTGAACAAGGTCCTGCTCGCGGCGATGACCCGACAAGCGCCGCCGATCGGGACGATCGTGCCGGGTTTGCCCGCCGAGCTCTGCGAGGTCGTCGACCGCGCGCTCGCCTTCGATCGCCAGCACCGCTGGCCTGACGCGCGCGCGATGCAACGTGCCCTGCGTGTCGCGATGCAGCTCATGCCGCCTCCGCCGCCCATCGCGATGGGGGCTTTCGAGGCCGGCGCTTCGCCGGGACCTCGCACGATGCGGCTCACGGGTTCGTCGCTCTCGCGCGACGCTTCGACCACTTCCCTTGTCGCACCCGGGGGCAAACGGGTTGCCGTGGTCGCGATTGCCGTGGCCCTCGTGGTCGTGCTTGGCGGGGCCGTGTTTTTCCTCGTGCGGGTCCCCGCGTCGCCCTCCGCGGCCGGGAGTACGTCGTCTGCGTTGTCCGAGCCCGCGGCGTCGTCCATGCCTTCCGCCTCCGCCTCCGCCTCCGCCGCGCTCTCCGCCGCGCCGACCGTGCCTTCGGCGAGCGCGGCGCCGCCGGACGCGACCGGGACACGCGTCGGGCCGGTCTCGACGTCCACGAAGCCCACCAAAACGCCGAAGGGCGGCACGAAGGACATTTTCAGCGAATGGTGAATCGAACGAACGGCCGCTCGAATCTGCAAGGGCGCTCGAGGCGCGCGGCGTGGTTTGGCGCGGCCCTTCTTTCGTTTTTGTTCCCGCGTGTTGCCCTGGCCGACAAGACCGACGACGACGCGCGGCAGGCCGAGGTGCTCTTCAAGGAGGCGCGCGCCGCCGTCGAGAGGAACGATTACGTGACGGCTTGCCCGAAGTTCGAGCAGAGCCTCGCGCTCGTGCGCCGGGCCGGCACACTCTTCAACCTCGCGCAATGCGAGGAGCACGAGGGACGCCTCGTCACGGCGATGCGTTATTACAAGGAGGGCATCGTCGTCCTGGAGCCTGGCGACGAGCGCCTCGCGCCCTCGAAAAAGAAGCTGGCGGCCATCGAGCCGCGTCTCCCGCATCTCACGATCAAGCCCAAGACAGAGCTGCCCAAGGACAGCCGCGTCACGATCGACGGCAAGGAGATCGAGGGGCTCGGCATCGCGCTGCCCGTCAATCCCGGCAAACGCACGATCGCGGTGCTGGCGCCGAAGCGGACCGATGAAACAATCGATCTCGAGATCGCCGAGTCGGAGAGCGTGGAGATCCTCGTGAGCGCGGGCAAGGTCATCGTCGAGCCGCCGCGGCTCACGGTGGCGGAGGCGCTCAGCCTGCGGCAGCGGCGTATCGCGGGGCTCGCCCTGCTCGGCGTCGGAGGGCTCGGGCTCGTCACGGCGGGGATCACCGGCGGGCTCGTGGTCTCGGCGAATGCCGAGGTCGAGAAGTTTTGCGGGGGCGAGCGTTGTACGACGAAAGATTCGTACGACGCGGCCCAGACCGGGAAAACGCTGCTCGTCGTGAATACCGTCGCCTGGGGTGTGGGGATCGCCGGGGCGGGCGCGGGGGCGCTGCTCCTTTTTCTGGGCTACAAGAAGCAAGCAGACAAACCCGGCCCGACGCAGTCCGTCGTCGTGGGGCCGGGGTTCGTCGGCGTACGAGGGAGCTTCTGATGCGATCCACGAGCCATTTTCGGGCGCTGCGCTCCATCCTCGCGGCGTCGATCGTCTTCGGCGTCGGAGGCGGGTGTATCGCGCTCGGATACGATTTCGAGAAAAAACCGCCCATTTCATGCACCAAGGCGGAAACCTGCCCTGGCGAGGACACGTTCTGCGGGACGCGTGCCTGCGAGCAGGGCGTGTGTACGTTCGTCAATGTGAAGCCCGCGGGTGGAAAGCCCATTGACCAGCAAACGGGCGATTGCCAGAGCGTGGCGTGCGACGGCGCGGGCTTTGCGGTCTCGAGGCCCGCGGACGACGACCCGCCCGACGACGGCAGTGAGTGCACCGAGGACAAATGCTCGGACGGAACGCCTCTCTTCGTCCCCCTGGAGAAGGCCAAGCCCTGCGGCAAGTCGCTCACGTGCGACGGGTTCGGGTTCTGCGCGGGCTGCACGATGGCGAGCGAATGTGGCGACGATGGTCCGTGCTTGAAATGGTCGTGCGTGAGCAGCGTCTGCATTCGCGTGTATGAGCCGGCGGGCCTCGTCCTAGCAGACACGGTGCCAGGCGATTGCCGGGCCGAGGCTTGCGACGGGGCGGGGAAGATCGAGCAGATCACGTATCCCACCGATGCGAAGACCGATCTCGACCCATGCACCGACGATATCTGCGATGGCGAGGTCACGGTGCACGAGAAAGCGGCGAACGGCACGCCTTGCGGAATGGGCTGCCAGTCGTGCACGGACGGGGTGTGCGGCGATTGCAGTCCAGGATTCGGGTGTGACGGCGGCCTGGCCTGCGTCCCCGTGGGCGAGCAACCCGTGGGCTCGATATGCGCGAAGGATGTCGATTGCACGACCGGGTTCTGCGTCGACATGGTGTGCTGCGAGAGCGCTTGCTCGGGCAAGTGCATGGCGTGCAGCAACCCGATGACCGGGCAGGAAAATGGCGTTTGCGCGACGGCGCTCGATGGTACGAATCCAGGCGATCGCTGCATGGGGGCGGACCTCTGCCTCGGCGGGACGTGCCGATGCGAGAATGGCGTGCAGGACGGCAGCGAGCTCAAGGTCGACTGCGGCGGGGTCTGCGCGCCGTGCGCGGGCACGTGGGCCTGCAATGGGCTCGCCGGGTGCGGCGCGCCCAAGCAATCCTGCTGCAGCGCCGAATGCATCAGCGATTGTCCCGACGATGCGGCGCCGTGTTTCGCGATCCAGAGCATGCCGTGTTTCATCGGGGAGCCGGCGAGGTCGTTCACCGCCGGGGTGGTGGGGAACAGTTCGTGCCTTTTCGACTATGCTTGTAACCGTATGACGTGCATTTGCCAGTAATGCACCCGCTCCGTCTGCCCCGAGGTTTCCTCGTCGCCCTGATGTGTCTGGCGCTGCCGCTCGGCGCCCACGCCGCGCCCGACGCTTCGGCGCTCGCGTCCGCCTCCGCATCCGCTTCCGCTCCCGTTCCAGCTCCCGCGCCAGCGCCCTCCATAACCGAAGCGCCCGTCCGCCTTCGCGACGTGCGCCTCTTTTCGCTCCGTGTTCCCCGCGCCGGAGAATCTCCCGAGGAGCGCGCCCGCGTCGCCGGGATTGTCCTTCGCGCCGCCGCCGAGAGCGGCGATCACGCCCCCGTGCGGGTCGAGCGGCGCGGCGAGGACGCTGTGGTGCTCGTGGGTGAAAGGCCGATCATCACCTTCGGCCCCGAGGACGCCGCGGCTTCCAGCGAGACCTCGGCCGCGACCCTCGCGGAGGACGTCGCCGGGCGCCTCCGTGTCGCCCTCGCCAAGGAGCAATCACGCAGCGCAGCCCTGCTCACGCTGCTCTCGATCGCGCTCGTCGTGCTTTCGGGCATGGTCGCGCTCTTTTTCGCGAGGAAAATCGGACAGGTCGCCGACCGGGCGCGGAATTTTCTGGAGCAACATCCCGAGCGTATTCCAGCGATCCGGTTGCAATCGATCGAGGTCGTGCGGCCCGAGTCGTTCCGCGCCGCCATGCTCATCGCCACGAAGGCCGCGCGCGTGCTTTTTCGGCTGGGCATCGCGTATGGCTGGGTGCTCATCGGGCTCTCGCTCTTCGAGCCCACGCGCGGGTATGCCGAGCGGCTCTCGGGGTTCGTATTCGGTCCGCTGTATTCGCTCCTGGCGCGCCTCATCGGCTCGCTCCCCTTGCTGGTGGTCGCGGTCATTGCGTCGATTGCGCTCATCGTGCTCATCCGGTTCGTCGGGCTCTTTTTCGAAGGTGTCGCGCGCGGACAAACCACCCTCGACTGGCTCCCGGCCGATCTCGCCGCGCCGACGAGCATTCTCGTCCGGGGCGCGGTGGTCATCGGGTTTTTCCTGGTCGCCGCGCCGCTCGTGCTCGGGGATGACGACGGAGCGCTCGTACGCGCCGGGACGGCTGTGATCGCGGCACTTGCGCTCTCCACGACACCCGTCGTCGCGAGCGCGGCGGTGGGGGTGGTGGTCGTGTACGGCAGGCGGGTGTCGATCGGCGATCATGCCGAGATCGGTGGGCGCGAGGGGCGGGTGCGCGCGGTATCGCTGCTCGAGGTCGAGCTCGAAGGGGAGGACGGGACGATTCGCGTGCCACACCTTTATTCGCTGGTGCGGCCCACGCGCCTGTTTGGCGCGGCTCCGCCGGTCTCCGCGGAGGTGACGATCGAGCGGGCCGCCGCAGCGGAGGACGTGCGCGAGCTCTTGCGTGAAGCGGCGGGCGCAGTGGGGGAGCGTCCGCGTGTCGATCTCGTGCGGCTCGACGCCGAAGGGGCCTGTTATCGAATCACGGCGGACCGGGCGGGCGCGGGCGCGTCGAGCGAGCTCGTGGCCATTCTAGCCGAGGCGCTCTCCGCGGCGAACGTGCCGCTCGCGCGGGCGGGGGTGCGGGCCGTCCCGCGGGAGCGGCGCGCGGCTGCTTGACAGGTTTTTCAGTTACTTGTCGAGCTGCGAGCGCATGAACGCGCGCCAGTCGTCGGGCTTCATCGTCGACTTCGAGAGGAGCTTCAGCTTGTAGGTCACCCATTCAGGGTGGTTCGGCAGGCTGATTTCCATGTCCACGATGTGGGCCTCTTTCTGGTCGACCCAGATGAAGCCGCCCCGATTCTTGAAGCCCGCGCCTTCGACCTTGTACTTGTTGCAGGGAATGCTCTCGCGCTCCTCGTCGCCCACGTACGTGACGGTGACTTCGCCGAGGTACTCGAAAATGATCCCTTTCTCGGCGTAGGTCGGGTTCGCAATGCCGACCTTGAACGAGCTGAGAGGGTTCTTCAGATAACGGAAGGCGAGGTTCAGGCTCCCGAGATCGAAGCTGTAGACGTGAAAGGGGAGATGCGCGATCGAAATGGTGTTGGGCGGGATCCCATTGATCTCGACGGAGAGAGATCGCGTCATGGGCGAGTACTCGGCCACCGCGACGCCACGTTCGGCTCCACCACGCGTCATCTGGCGCGACTCGAGGCGTGTCGCCACGAAACGCATCCAGTCCATCGTCGCCAGCACATGGCCAGCACTCTGGGGCTTCGGCTCTCGGACCTTGAAGGCCTCGATGGTCTCACGGTCGGGCACGTAGAACGAGACACGCTCCGGCTTCGATCCGTCCGTGTTCGACTTGACGTAGTGGTAGACGGAGCCGACGGGGATCTTCGACTCGTCAAACGCGAACGCCTCGAGGCCCAGCGGCTCGGGCGCGCTGCCGCCGAAGATCGAGGACAAGGAGCCGCCACATCCCGTGAGAAGGAGCGCCGCCAGAAGCGTCGCTCGCACAGCTGCTCGCATGGCGCCAGATGCTAGCAAAATTTTCATGCCAAACGAAAGATCCTGACGGGTTCCTCTCGGCCTCGAACATGGAGCGGGGCGGTCGCCGTGGCCGAAGGGAGATCGAGGCCACAAGCCTCGAAGACGCGCGCGGTCACGAGGATCTGCGAGCCGAGCTCTTTGTTGAGCCCCTCCACACGTGAGGCGACGTTCACGACGTCCCCGATCACCGTGTACTCCTTACGCTCGGACGAACCCACGTTGCCGATGAGCGCCTTGCCAGAGGCGATGCCGATGCCAACCCGGGTCTCCGGGATCGACCCATCCGCGACGAACCGTTCGAGCTTCGACACGATCTCGATCGCCGCCTCGATGGCGTTCTCGCAATCGTTATCGCCCCGAAGCGGCGCGCCGAAGACGGCCATGAAGCCGTCGCCGAGGAACTTGTTCACGATGCCGTGGTGCGCGTTGACGCTCTCGATCATGAAATCGAAGAGGGCGTTCAGGTACCCGACGACCTCCTCGGGGCTCTTGCGCTCGGAGAACGCCGTGAAGTTGCGGACGTCGAGGAACATCACGCACACGTCGCGAAGCTCGCTCCGCACGTCGGCCTTCTGCGCGAGGAGCCTCTCGACGACCGCGGGCGAGACGTGCTGGCCAAAGACGCTGAGGATGCGGCTGCGATCCTCGAGCGACTCGAGCGTCCGCTGGAACCCCTTTTCGAGCCGCCGCGCCACGAACCCCGCAGCCACGCCGCTTGCAAGCAAGATGAGGGCCTTGCCGAGGTGGTGCGCCGCCGACGCGAGCACCGGGCTCGCGGACCTGCCTTCCGCCTCTTCGAGCGCGAAAAACGCGAGCAAGGCGTACTCGGCCGCAGCGACGATCCCCGAGAAGACGCAGAGCTTGGGGTCGAGCCGGAGCGTCGAGAGGAGGATGAAGACGAAATAGACGAACGCCGGCGGAAGGAGCAGGGCCTCGAAGGGCTCGACGATCGACATGTAATAGACGATCGCCAACGTGGGTAGGCTCGTCTCGACGAGCGTGTCGAGGTAACGGCGCGCTGCAGGGCGCTTCTTGCGGGTCTTGATGAACCGCTCGATGCCCCGGAGCGCGACGAGCTCGTAGGCCGCGAAGCCGCCGAGGAGGAGGCCCACACGGACGCGATCGAGGCGGCTGTGGAAGAACTCGGCCATCGCGCCAGGGTACGAGGCGGAGAGGGCGAGGAATGCAAGGAGCGCGCCGCCGAAGATGCCCGCGAGGAGCTGGGCACGGAAGCGCTCGCTGATCAGGATCTCGCGCGCGAGGCTGTCGCTGATCGCGCTCCGGGCGAGGCCCTCGGCCGGGGGAACGGCGAGGGCGCTTCGTCCGGAGGCGACCGACGTTGGGGTTTCTGCCTCGGTGGCAGGCGAGAGATCCGTCATCGGCAGGGCGTCTAGGCGCGCGCCGCGACCTTCTCGTCGGCGATCGTGAGCGCCGCGTCGAGCGCCGCGATGCCCTCGTCGAGCTGCTCCTCCGTCACGATGAGCGGCGGCGCGATCACGAGGTGGCTCACCCACGCGAGCACCGTCACGCCGCGCTTCGTCATTTCAGCGGCAACCTGGTCGATGACGAGGGGCAATCGTCGCGCCTTGTCCTGCGGCGTATTGAGGGGCTCCTTCGTCGTGCGGTC
>JANMGF010001285.1:0-2515 GCA_031374535.1 Polyangium sp. (in: bacteria) | reverse complement strand
GCCGCGCGCGCGGCTTCGCGGACGGGCTCCGCGCCGAGGTCTCCGCTTGGTCCTCGGCCGAGCTTCGCGCCCGCGCGACGAGCGCTGTCGTGGGTTGGGGCGCGCTGCTCGTGACGATCGCCGCGGCCCTTGGCGCGGCCGAGCTCTTCGACGCGAAGGCGTTCGAGCCTGGCGAGGGCCGCGACGTGCACCGGGCCCTGCTCCTCGTGCTCGCCGCGATCCCCACGCTGCAAATGACGATCGCCGGGATCGGGAGCCTCGTCCAGGCGCGCGGCGAGCTCGTCTCGCTCGGCGACAAACTCGCCGCGGGCGACGGCGACAAGCCCCGGCACGCGCCGCTCGCCGCAGAGGCCCGCGCGCTCGATCCACGCGCCGAGATCCGCCTCGATCACGTGTCGTACGCCTACCCGCCGCGCGAGGGCGCCCCCGCGTCGGCCCCGACGCCCGCGCTGCGTGACCTCTCGCTCGTGCTCCCCGAAGGCGAGAGCCTGGCCATCCTCGGCCCGAACGGCGCGGGCAAAACGACGCTGCTCTACCTCCTGCTCGGCCTGGTTCGTCCGGACGCTGGGCGTGTGCTCGTCGCGGGCGAGGAGCCGGGTCCGGGCGGCGCGTCGTTCCTGGATCGTGTCGCCTTCGTCTCGCAAAAACCCTTCGAGCCCCCCGACGCGACGATCGCCGAGGCCCTACGCGCTTTCGACGAAGACGCGCAGGGCGACCGCCTCGTGCGCGCCCTCGAGGACGTGGGACTCTGGGCCACGCTCGTGGCGCGCGCGGGTTCGAACGAGGCGGCGCTCGGGCTCCGCCTGGCCTCGCTCTCCCGTGGGCAAACCCGACGCGTGATGCTCGCGCGGGCCCTCGTGCGTGACGCTGATCTGATCGTGCTCGACGAGCCCGAGGCCCACCTCGACGCTGCGAGCGTCGCCGATCTCGCCGTCCTGCTCGCCCGCCTCGCCGAGCGCCGCCGCGTCATCGCCGCGATCCACGATCCCGCTGTGCTTGGCTTCGCCCGGCATGTCCTCCGGCTCCCGACATGATCCCCCGGGCAAACCTCCTCGCGCTCCTCCGCGATCCCTGCGCCGCGATGCCCGCGCCGGAGCCCGACGCGCACGCCGAAGCACTGCTCCGCGCCCACGTCCTCGGCCTCGTCTCGCGCGCGCTCGCGGGCCGCGAAGGTCGCGTCATGCTCGTGAAGGGCGCGGCGCTCGCGCTCACGGTGTACCCCTCGCCTGCCGCGCGTCCGATGTGCGACGTCGATCTGCTCGTGCCCCCACGCCGCGAGGCCGCCGTCGTCGAAGCGCTCGCGGCTGCGGGGCTCACGGTCCTCGAGAATCCTTTTCGTCCCCGGAGTCGGAAGATGCTCGGCGAGACCCAGCTCGTCGCGCGCGCCGGGACCATGCGTTTGCTCGTCGAGGTCCACGGCACCCTCGACAAGATCGTCCCGCGCCCGATCGACGTCGAAGCCCTCGCCGAGCGCGCATCGCCCGCGCCTGGCTTGCCTGCGCTTTTTGTGCCGTCGCCCGAGGATCACGCGTTGCTCGTCGCGCTCCACGCCGCGGGGCACGAGTTTCGCCATGACATCGCGCTGCTCGACTTCGAACTGCTGCTGCGCCGCGGGATCGATCTCCGGGTCCTCGTCGAGCGTGCGCGCGCCTTCCGCCTCGGGACGGTTTTGTTCGTCCTGCTCTCCACGATGCGCGCGCTCGGGGCGGCGAGCGTCGATGCCGACCTCGTGCGGACCTTTGATCCAGGCCCGCTCCGTCGCGCCGCGCTGTGTCCGTTCTACGACGTCGGCGCATTTCCGATCCCGCGTATGCAGGCTGCGCTTGGCGCGCGTTGGGTCCTTGGACAGACGCCGCTGCGGGACGACCTCGGGGCCTGGATGGGTGGAGTCGCGCGGTATGGGATGGCGCGGATTGCGGATCGGATCGAGATGCGGGGCTCGAAGTCGGGTTAGCTGTTACACGTCCGAAAGAAGCGAGGCTATCGCCCGAGCGTCGGCAGGTGTTGCCGGCGTGGAAACGACCATGCTCAGCCCGACGCTCGAGCTACTGGGGCCGGCGTCGCATACAATATCGATATCCGCCGCCCGGGCCCTCCACATGCTCCACGTAAAACTCGTAGTCCTTCTCCAGGTCCCCCGGGTCATCGTTCACGAAGGTCACTTGACGCTCTGGCTCCTCCCCGCCCCCGCCCCCACCCCCGCCTGCGAACCCTGAGAACCCGAGTTCGGCTGACACGATAGAGGTGAGGAAGACGCGCCTGGGCTCGGTGATCGACTTGTAAATCTCCAGCCACGGATTCATGTACCGGCCTCCCGGGCCATAGCGGACATAAGGCTCGTAAATCGGTCCCTTGACCTCTTGGATCTCGTTGATCCACCAGACGCCTCCGCTCGCCTTGCGCATGACCTCGCCGGCATACGCGATGAGGCCCGGGAAGAGGTTGGGGATTTCGAGGATCTTCTTCTTGGGGCGAATCTTCTTGAGGGCCGCGTCGACCAGGTGGAGGCTCTCGG
>JANMGF010001231.1:0-8082 GCA_031374535.1 Polyangium sp. (in: bacteria) | reverse complement strand
GGCGCCTGCTGGTGGAGCTCGACGGCTTCATCGCGTTGCCCATCCAGGACGGGCCTTCGCCCGCTGCGACCCAGGGCCGGCCGCCGGTCGCGGGCGCCGCGACGTCGCCCGACCTCTCGCAGCTCCTGTTCCTGCCGGTCTGGCAGCGGAGCGCGATGCCGACGGTGCGCTGGGACGGAGCGCGCCGCGAGGCGCTCCTGGTCACCGGGCTCGAGGGCGCAGCGCACGTCGAAGAGCTGCGGCGCGCGCTGAGCGAGCGCCGCGGCGCCGTCCGCGTCGTGCCGGAGCTGACGCCAGGACTGCTTTCCGCCGACACCGACCTCTACCTGCGGCACGGCCTTCGGCCCGGCGCTTCGGTGCGCGCCGCCGAGCTGTCGCTGTTTCGCGCGCTCAAGCAGCTTTGCGCCGAAGGGCCGGCGATGGACTCGGTGAACGTGACCGTGTTGACGCGCGCCACCCAAGCGGTGCTCCCCTCCGACGCGGTGGCGCATCACGGCGCCGGGATCATCGGCCTGGTCGGGGCGCTGCAGAAGGAGCAGCCGCGGTGGCGGCTGCGGCTCGTCGACGTGGAGGCCGATGGCGGTCCGCCGGCGAGCTTCGAGGCGCTGTGGAACATCCCCTACGACGTCGCGGAGGTCCACGCGTTGCGCCGGGGCCGCGTGTATCGAAAGCGCCTCACCTCGCTGGCGCTCGAGCCCAGGGGCGCATCGAGGCTTCGCCAGCACGGCACCTACGTGATCCTCGGCGGCGCAGGAGGGATCGGCCGGGTGACCACACAGTACCTGCTGCGGCAGTACCAGGCCAACGTGGTGTGGCTGGGGCGCAGGCCGCTCGATGAAGGGATGGCGACGGCGATCCGCGAAGCTTCGTGGAGCGGGCGCGCACCCGGGTATGTCCAGTGCGACGCCGTCGAGCTCGAGCAGGTGCGCGCGGCCCATCGGGAGATCCGGCGGTCCTACGGCAGGGTCCACGGGGTGTTTCACTCCGCGCTGGTGCTGCAGGATCGCTACCTGCGCAGCATGTCCGAGCCCGAGTTCTTGCAGGCCTTCGCGCCCAAGGCGGTGGCGAGCGAGAACCTGGTGGAGGTGTTTCGCGAGGAGCCGCTGGACTTCGTGTGCTTCTACTCGTCGCTGCAAGCGCATGTGCAGGCGCCGGGGCAGGCCAACTACGCCGCTGGCTGCACCTATGCCGATGCGGTGGCCAAGGCGGCGGCGCGGCGTCACGGCTTGCCGGTGCGCATCATCAACTGGGGGTACTGGGGCGACGTCGGGGTGGTGGCCTCGCGGGACTACCGCGAGCGGGTCCGCGCCATGGGGCTCGAGAGCATCGCTCCCGACGAGGGGATGGCGGTGGTGGAGTCGGTGCTTCGTAGCGACCTCCTCGAGGTGACCGCTGCGCGTTTTTGCAACCATTGAAGAGGGAGGACAGATTTCATGCGCGCGAATGCCAAGGAGAGCGGTGCAGCGGGTCCCGGTGGCGGCGTAAGGGGCTGCCCGCGGCCAAGCACGTGCACGCGCTCTTGCCGTCGGGGCTGGAGATCTTGACCCGCCGGTTCCCGGGGCTCTTGCCCGCGCTGCGGCAGCACCGCGTGGTCGAGGCCGACATCGGGCTCCTGAACTGCTGGTACGCGTACGGCGGCGTGAAGAAGCAGGTGGCGGTCGGGGTCGACGCGGTGACGATGAGCCGGCCGCTGCTCGACAGCGCGATCCTCGACCAGCTACGCGAGCTGGACCGCGTGCAGCTCCTGGCGGGACATCGCGTGACCGAGTACGTGCTGTCGGACGACCGACGCCGGCAAGAGCGGCGGCGAGCTGGCGGCGCGGTTTTACGCGCGCATCGCGCCGACGATCCAGGCGTGCTGGCTGGGCGCGACGGTCGAAGACTTTCGCTACCGCGAGACGGTGGGCGACAAGCCGGCGCACACCCGGCTCATCAACGCCTATCTCAGGGTGGTGCACAAGGCGAGTCAGTCGGACCCGGTCGTCTACGGCGAGTTCTTGCGGGTCGCCGGGCTGCTCAAGCCGGCGGAGGCGTTGTTCTCCGCCAAGGTCGTCATGCGCATCCTCGGCGCTGCGGTGCGACAGGCACTTCGCCCCGGGAGCGCGCGGTCGCAGTGGCAACAGTGAACCTCAGTTGAGGAAACGAGAATGGACTGGTTGTTGAGCCGAAACGAACTCTGCTTGGTCTGCCAAGACGTGGACTCTGTCGTGCGACTGCGAGTGCCGCAGCAGCTCGAAGATCACCCGCAAGCGGAGGCCGACGATGCGCTGGACGCCCTGGTCGCCAGGGTGTGGCTACACCTCTTGTTCGGCGCCGCCTCGAGGCTCGACACGGTGGTACGACTCGCGGACCCGAGCGCGGCCCTGCGCGTGGCGCCGCGTCACCAGCGCCTGCTGGCGGCGATGCTGGAGCTGCTGGCGGACCGTCGAGCGCTGGTGCGCGTCGGCGATGGATATCGCCGCGCCGCGGGTGCTGAGGCGCAGGCCGACGAGCAACAGGTCGTGGCGTGGTTCCGCGCCTTCGAGCGGCAGTGGCCGGGTTATGCCGCACACGCTCGCCTGCTCGAGCGGTGCTACGGCGGGTATCGGAGGGTGCTCGCCGGTGAACTGAGCGCGACCGACCTGCTCTTCCCGGACGGCTCGCTCGAGTGGGTGTCCGGCGTCTATCGCGGTAATCCGCGAGCCGACTACTTCCACCGCCTGGCGGTGGACCTGCTGGTGTCGAACGTGCGCGCCGCGGTGCCGCTCTTGCCGCCGGGAGAGAGGCTGCGCCTGCTCGAGGTCGGCGGCGGCACCGGCGGTAGCACCGAGGGCTTGGTCGCGGCGTTGGCGCCGTACGCCGACTCGGTGGAGTACGTGTTCACCGACGTCTCCAAGAGCTTTCTGCTGGCGGCGCAGCAGCGCTTTGGCGCCGGTGCGCCGTTCTTTCGCACCGCGCTGTTCGACATCGAGCGGCCGCCAGCGCTCCAGGGCCTGGTGCCGGCGTCCTTCGACTTCGTGCTGGGGGCCAACGTGGTGCACGCGACGCGAGACATCGCGGCCACGCTGCACAACCTCAAGGCGGCGCTCAAGCGCCACGGCGTCTTGCTGCTCGACGAGCTTTCGCGCGTCGATCTGTTCACCACGGCGACCTTCGGCCTGCTCGACGGCTGGTGGCTGGCAAGCGACCCGGAGATCCGCTTGCCTCACGGCCCGCTGTTGTCGCCCGGCCTGTGGCGCGACGCGCTGGGGGAGTGCGGGTTTCTGCACGCCAGCTCGCTGCCGAAGGCCGAGGGGCTCGCGCAGCAGATCCTGGTGGCGGCCAGCGACGGTCTGGTGTACGCGCCGCGGGGCGGCAAGACGGCGACGGCCGCGCCGCTGCCCGACGAGCCGCCGGCGGCGGACAGGGAGCAGGTCGACTGGATGCAGTTGCTCGGCGAGCGAGTGACCGCCATCGCCGCCGACACGATCCAGCTCGACCCGGCGCGCTTCGACCGGACGGTGTCGTTCTCGGACTACGGCTTCGATTCGATCCTGGGGCTGGCGCTGGTCAAGAACCTCAACGCGGCGCTGGGCCTCGCGCTCGCCCCGACCGATGTCTTCAGCTATCCCAACGTCGGCGCGCTGGCGCGCCACATCCACCAGCGCTTCCCCGAGCAGGTGCAATGGCTCCTGGCGCACCGACCACGAGAGCCGGAGCCGGTGAAGGCCGAGCTGGGGGCAGCACTGGCGGCCGCCGAGGCTCTGGCGGCGACTCCGGCGGCGACTCCGACTTCGACTCCGGCGGCGACTCCGATTGCGGCAGCGGCTCGGCGCGCCAACGACGCGACGACGACCGACGATGTGGCCATCATCGGTCTGAGCGGCAGGTTCGGGCGCGCGAGCGACGCGCGCGCGTTCTGGCAGGCGCTGGCGCGCGGCGAGAGCTTGATCGAGGAGGTGCCACCCGGCCGCTGGAGCGCGGCCGAGCACTTCTCGGCGGTCAAGGGCGAGAAGAACAAGACCTACAGCAAGTGGGGCAGCTTCCTGCGCGAGATCGACTGCTTCGATCCGTCGTTCTTCAAGATCTCGGGCCGCGAGGCCGAGTGCATGGATCCTCAGCAGCGCATCTTCCTCGAGGAGTGCTGGCGCGCCCTGGAGGACGCCGCGGTGCGCCCGCAGACGCTCTCGGGAGCGCGGTGCGGCGTCTACGTCGGGGCGACCGACGGCGACTACATTCGCACCTTCGTCGAGACCGCCGACGATCCGTCAGCGTTCTGGGGGATCTCCGGCTCGGTGCTCGCCGCGCGCATCTCGTACCTGCTCGATATCAAGGGGCCGGCGATCGCCATCGACACCGCGTGCTCGAGCTCGCTGGTGGCGCTGGACCTGGCCTGCAAGAGCTTGCGGCTCGGCGAGACCGACCTGTGCCTGGCCGGCGGCATCTCGCTCGCGGTGACGCCGGAGTTCTACAAGCTGACCAGCATGGCGAAGATGCTATCGCCCGATGGCCAGTGCTTCGCCTTCGACCGGCGCGCCAACGGCTTTGTCCCCGGCGAAGGGGTCGGGGTGCTGGTGCTCAAGCGGCTGCGCGACGCCGAGCGCGACGGCGACCCGATCTACGGCGTGGTCAAGGCGGTGCGGGTCAATCAGGACGGGGCGACCAACGGCATCACCGCGCCCAGCAGGTTGTCGCAGGAGGCCTTGATCGAGCAGGCGCTTCGTGGCTCGGGGATCTCGCCCGACACCATCCAGTACGTCGAGGCTCACGGCACGGGCACCAGCCTGGGAGACCCGATCGAGTTTCAGGCGCTGCGCGACGCGTTTCGGCGCTTCACCGACGCCGGCGGCTTCTGCGGGCTGGGGAGCGTCAAGACCAACGTGGGTCATACGCTGCGCGCCGCTGGTGTCGCCGGCGTGATCAAGGTGCTGCTGGGGATGCGCGCGCGCATGATCCCGCCGAGCCTCAACTTCGAGACGCTCAATCCGCTGATCGAGCTCGAGGGCAGCCCGTTCTACATCCAGGATCGCGCCACCGAGTGGCGGGTCGCCGAGGGGGGCGCGCGCCGCGCCACCGTGAGCAGCTTCGGGATCAGCGGGACCAACGCCTTCGTCGTGCTCGAGGAGGCGAGCGTCCAGGCCGCCGCGGCGTCGGCGGGCGGCGCGCAGCTCATCGTGCTGTCGGCGCGCACGCCCGAGGCGCTGCGCGGGCGGGTGTCGGCGCTGCTCGAGTATCTGCGGCATCAGCCCGCGACCGACCTGCGGCGGCTGGCGCGGACGCTGCATGACGGCCGCGAGGCGATGGAGCACCGCCTCGCGTTCGTGGCGCGCTCGATCGAGGAGGTGGCGCAGCGCCTTGAGGGCGCGCTGGCACAGAGCCAGGGTGGAGTGCGCAAGGTGCGCGAGGTCGCCTCGGACGCCGCGACACGAGCGCGGCTGCAAGCGGCGCTGGCGACGCGCGACTGGGACACGGTGGCGGTTCACTGGCTCGCCGGACACGCGGTGGACTGGGCGCTGGCCTGGGAGGATGCGGCGGAGGCGCGGTGCCAGCGGCTCAACCTGCCGGGCTACCAGTTCGCCAAGGAGCGCTACTGGATCGATCCGGCGCCGGCGGCAGGGGCTTTGCCTGCGGTGGCGGGTGATGCTGCGTCGCGGGCGTGGAGGCTCGACGATCGATCGCAGCCCGGGCGGCGCCTGTACGTGGACCGCTTGACCGGGGACGATCCGCTGGTGCGGGAGCACGTGGTGCGCGGGCTGGCGACGTTGCCCGGCGCCGCCTATCTCGAGGCGACGCGCGAGGCGCTTACGCGCGCGACCGGACAACCGGGGTGCGCGGTGCGCTCGATCCAGTGGCTGGCGCCGCTGACCGTGGCCGCCGAGCCGGTCGAGCTGCACGTGGAGCTCGCGGCCGCCGGCGACCTCACGCGCGTCGAGCTGTACACGCTCGACGCCGCCGGCGCTCGTCAGCTCCACGCCCTGGCGATCGCCGAGCCGTCGGCGGCGCCGGCAGCGCCTGCACGGCTCGACGACGAGCGTCGCGACCCGACGGCGCTCGAGCGCACGCTCGCTCGCTCGGCGGACGCCTCGCAGCTCTACGCGCGCTTCGCGGCGTGCGGCATCTGGTATGGCCCCGGGTTTCGGCGCGTCGACCGGCTCCACCTGGGCGACGGCGCGGCGCTGGCCGCTCTCCATCCGGTGACGTCGGCGAGGGCCAGCGTGGCGCCGGAGTCGATCGATGCAGGGCTTCAGGTCGCGGCGGAGCTCCTGTTGGCCGAGGAGCCGTCGCTGACGCTGGCGTTGCCGTATCGGGCCGAGGGGGTGTCGTGGCGCGATGGGACCGCGCCGGTAACCTACGCCGCGGTCCGCCGCCTGCCAGGCGCCGGACGCAGTCAGTGGGCGTTCGAGATCACGCTCTTCGATGCCGAGGGCCGAGCGCGCCTGGTCATCGAGCGGCTCGCGCTGGCGCGCGTCGATGCCATGGCCGAGCACACCGCCGCGCAGGTGTCCGAGGTCGCTCGGGAGACGGTGCGCGTGTACGCGCCGAGCTGGCGGTTGGCCGAGGTCATCGCGCCGGTGGCGACCGAGTGGGTCGACGAGCATGTGGTGCTGGCGCCGCAAACGCCGGCGGTCCGTACCTGGAAGGCGGCGCGCGGCGCGCCGGCGCTGGTGGCGTTGCCAGCGTCGACGCCCGAGGAGTGTCTGGCGGCCGCGCTGCGCGCGCTCGCCGACCTCGCGGAGGGCGCGCGCGGTTGCCGGCTCGAGGTCACCCTGTTGCTCGACGAGGAGTCGAGCTCGCGGCTAGGGTTTCTCGGCGGGGCGCTGCGCAGCCTGGGGCGCGAGAACCCCGCGATCTTCGGCCGCGTGGTATCGGTGGCGGCGGGCGACGTGGGCGCAGAGGGGCCGTGGGCGTTGCTCGAGCGCGAGCGCGCCGCCCGCGATGGCGAGGTGCGGTACCTCGGCGGTCGGCGCTGGGTGAAGGACTTCGCGCCCTGGAGCGCGGCGCAGGTCGAGCTGGGCGCGGTGCGCGTGCAGCAATCCGGGGTGTACCTGGTGACCGGCGGCGCGGGCGGGCTGGGCCAACACCTGTGCCGGTACGTCCGCTCGGTCGAGGGCACGCGGGTCATCTTGGTGGGGCGCCGTCGAGAGCCGTCGCACCTGGCCGACGAGCTGCGGCGCGATCCGCGCGTCACCTACTGGTCGTACGACCTAGGTCGCCGCGACGAGGTCGAGGCGATGCTGCGCCGGGTGGAGCGCGAGCTCGGCACCGTGCAGGGCATCTTCCACGCCGCCGGCGTGCTCAACGACAGCTACCTGCTGAAGATGGATCCGGCCCGCGCGCTCGAGACGTTTCGCGTCAAGGCGACCAGCGCGCGCTGGATCGACGAGCTGTGGGCGGAGCGCCCGCTCGACTTCCTGGTGCTGTGCTCGTCGCTGGCCGGGGTCCTCGGCAACGCCGGTCAGGCGGACTACGCGGCGGCCAACGCCGACCTCGATCTCCTCGCCGAGGAGCGAAATCGGCGCAGCCGGCAGGGTACGCGCTCGGGCATCGCGGTCAGCGTGGCGTGGCCGTGGTGGGCGGAAGGGGGCATGCGCGTGGCCGACGAAGGCGCGCTGCGCGCGCTGGGCGCGGCGCCGATGTCGACGGCGAGCGGCCTGGCGGTGCTGCATCAGGTGCTGGCGGCGCCGTGCTCGAACGTGGTCGTCACGTGTGGCGAGGCCGAGCTCGAGGAGCTGGCGCGCCCGACGCCCGCGCGGCGCGACCCGGCCGACGCAGCGGCGGCGTCGGCGAGCACCGGTGAACACCTGCGAGAGGCGGCGAGCCGCTACTTGATCGCGATGCTGTCCGAAGAGTTGAAGCTGCCACTTCACAAGTTCGATCCGTCGGATCACTTCGAGCAGTACGGCCTCGACTCGTTGATGAGCGGGCGACTGACCGATCGGCTGGCCAAGGTGTTCGGCGCGCTGCCGCGCACGCTGTTGTTCGAGTACCAGAGCCTGCCGGAGCTGGTGGGCTACTTCGTGCAGCGCCACGCCGGCGCGCTGGCCTCTCTGCTGCATCCGGAGCGGGCGCCGGCGGCCACTGAGGCGCCAGCGCCGGCGGCGCCGCGGGAACGCACGACGACGA
>JANMGF010001126.1:0-3769 GCA_031374535.1 Polyangium sp. (in: bacteria) | reverse complement strand
CGCGCAGTGGCTGGTTGACGGCAAGCCCGACGTCGATGTCTACGCCGCAGAGCTACGCAAGGCCACGGGCGTCGGTCGCAAAGGTGCTCCGGAGGATCCGCTGGTCGATCGTCTGCTCGTCGGCGCGGTGATCGAGGCACGCTCATGCGAGCGGTTTCGCCTCCTCTGTGAGGCGCTGCGCGCGCGTGGCGACGAGCCCGCGCTGCTCGCCTTCTACGAGGATCTCTTCGCTTGCGAGGCGCGCCACTACCGCACGTTCGTCGACCTTGCGACGAGCGTGAAGGCGGATCCCGCCGCCGTGCGAGCGCGCCTCGAGGAGATCGCGCGGGCCGAGGGGAGGCTCGTCGAGCGGCTCGGCAAAGAGCCCACCGTGCACGGGTGACACCATGGATCTACCTCCCGACGAGATCGATCGCCTGATCGCGCGCGCCACGAACGAGCTCCGCCGCGCGGAGAGATTGCTCCGCACGGAAGGACGATCCGATCGTGGAAACGTGCTCGAAGCGTTTCGCGCGGTGAGCACACGTTCGATGTGGATCGAGCTTGGCGAGCGAGCGCTGAAGAACCCGATCCTCGCGGCCGCGTATCCGCACGTCGCTGTCCTGACGATCGCGCGCGTCGCGTGGCAGGCGCGTGTGCGTGTCGCCGAGGCGTGGCACGCGCCGACGATCGAGATCACCGGTCCCGTGCCCGAGCGGGTGAGCCCACGCGTCGCGTTCGAGCGGCTGCTCGGCGAGGTCGTGCCAGAGCAGCGGCATGTGCTTGCCGATGCACTTGCGAAGGGCGCGCGTGCTCTCTCGGACACCACGCTCATCGCCGAGGAGCGACGCGTGGAGGCGAGTCGCCGTCTCGGGATCGAAGATCTCGACACGCTCGAGATCCCCGTCCTCCCTCGCGAGCTGCGCGCGGACGATCCGAGCGCTGCCCCCGAACCCCCGGGCCGCCCATCCGCGTCGCTCGTGCATGTGGCCGAGCGTCTGCTCGACATGACGGCCGAACTCATGCCTTCACGCACGCTGCGCTGGGACGACGCCGTCGCGGCGAGCCTCGCGCGTGGCGCGGACGAGGGCTGGCCTGCGCGTCTCTCCCCGCGCTGGTTCAACGACCTCTTCGTCAAGACGGGCCTCTTCGACGGGCTCACGATCCCTCCCTTCGAGATGCCGCGTCTCCTCGGAGCCGCCTCGATCGCACGCGCGCTCGCTCGCTTCGGCGCCGCCTTTGCCGAGGCCGACGTCCCGCGCACGGCGCCCTTCGTGCTCGCGCGACCTCCCTTCGATCTCCGCCGCGCGCGCCGCGCTGCCCTCTTCGGCGCCTTGCCTTCCGACCCGACGTTCGCCGTGCGCGCCCTTGGCCTCGGTCGCTCGCGTGGCCTTTCGCAGGCGCAGGACATCGCTCGCGCGCTCCTCGTCTCGCTTCGTTTCACGGCGGCCCGCGTGCTCCTTCGCGGCAGCGTCCCCATGTCGCACCGCGCGCGGAGCGAACGCTTCGAGGAGCTCAGTTTTCGCGCCCTCGGTGCTCCCATCCCGGGCGTGCTCGCCTTCGTCTTGCCCTCGGCGGATCCCATGGATCCGACGCGCCTCGCGGGCACGTTGCTCGCGATGTCGGACCGCCGCGCGCTCATCGAGCGCTTCGACGAGGACTGGTTCCAGAGCCCGCATGCCGCGCTCGCCTTGCGGGAGGAGCAAGCCGTCTTGCCGAAGGATCCGAGGACGACCGAGGCCGCGATCGAGGCGGGCCTCGCCGAGTTATCGCGCACGCTCGCCGAGCTCTTCCGCTGACGCGCGCTCGTGACTCTGGCCGCTCGATCCGGTAGGTATTCAGGCGTGGTGCAGAAGTACGGGATCCCGATCACCGATCTGCCGGGTCACTGCCTCGACGCTGTTGATGCGGCTGAACGCATCCGCGCGCGCACGCTCGTCACGCGTGAGGGTCACCCGATCGCCGCCATCGTCCCGATGGCCGACCTCGACAAGATCGAACCACCCGATCCTGCGGCCTCTGGTGTCGATCCGCTGCTCGCCTTGTGCGGCACGTGCCGCCATGACGAGTTCGTCGACTCGTTCCTCACCGATCTCTCGCGGACCGGGCTCTGGCACCGGGGCTGACGCGCGTGGCTTACCTGCTCGATACGGCCACCCTGGCCGAGGTCCTCCGGACGGTCCCTTCGCGGCTGCTTGTCAAGCGACTCTCGAGCGTGCCGACATCGGAGCGCTGGACGACCTCGATCTCCGTCAGCCAGATCCTGATCGCTGCGCGTCGCACGAAACAACCGAAGCTGATGCAGGATGTGATTCGCCTCGTCGCCGCGGTGAAGGTCGCGCCTTTCGACACGCTCGCCGCGCAGTCCTTCGCCAAGCTCCGCACGACCGTGGCTCCGGAGGCGGACACCGACGATGTCATGATCGCGGCCATCGCCATCACGCACGACTTCACGCTGGTGACCCGCAGGCCCGCAGCCTTCCGCATCTACCCCCACGTGCGCGTCGAGGACTGGACCCTCTAGCGAAGGAGCGGGTTCGTCGGCCCCGCCCCTACGTCCTTCGTTTCGGTGCGTCGGGGCGGGCCCGGGCCTCCCGCAGTTTTTTCGGGAAACGTTCGCCCCGGACCCGGTGCTTCTGCTCCTCGCGCGCTGCACGTGGGTGGCCCTGCCCCCCGCGAACAAAAGCCCCCTTCCCGTTCCCATCGCCACGTGCTAGTTGCCCCCGCGCCCATCGAGAGGGGACTCTTGCGCCTCTCGCGCGGCCCGTGACGTTCGGAGGCTTTCTCCTCGGGATCAACCGAGGCTCCAAGACCCCTGGCCTCCCCGCCTCCCGAGCCGATCGAGACATCGAGGCCCTCCGGAGACCGCCGGATCCCGTGAACCACCTCGCCTCAGCCAAGCTCTTCGCAGCGGCGATCAACGTCGATTTCGACCCGACGTTCATCGCCCAGTTCATCCTTTTCACGACGTTCGTCGTCGTCTTGCGCCCGCTGCTCTTCGACCCGCTGCTGCGCGTGTTCGAGGAGCGCGAGAAACGCACCGAGGGCGCGAAGGACGACGCCCGCGCGATGGACGCGAAGGCGGGCGAGCTGCTCACGCGGTACGAGGCGGAGCTCGAGAAGGTCCGGCGCGAGGCCAACCTGGAGCGCGAGAAGCTTCGTCGCGAGGCGAAGGAGCTCGAGGCCAAGATCATGGCCGAGGCGCGCACCGAGTCGTCTCGTATCCTCGAGACGGGCAAGGCGCGGATCGCCGCGGAGGTCGAGCAGATGAGGAAAGAGCTGAAGGAGGCGCAGCCGGCGCTCGCCTCCGAGATCGCGTCGCGGGTCCTCGGTCGGGAGGTCGGTCGATGACGTCGCGAACGCTTTCGACGGTCCTGGGCGGGCGCGCGCGTGTTCTCGCGGCCTCGATGCTGCTCGCGACGGGGCTCGCGGGCGCTTCGGCGTTCGCGCAGACGAACCCGAACCAGGGTTTGCCCGCGGGGCATCCGCCGCTCGACGTTCCGCCGGGCCAGGCGCCGGGTCAGGCGCCTGGTCGCGGCCCGGGTCCTGGACAGGGCATGGGACGTCCCTTCCCGGGTCAGGCGGGTCAGGCCCAGCCGGGTCGCCCCGGCCTTCCTCAGGGCTTTCAGAGGCCGCAGCCGCAACGCGCGCCCGAGCCTGCGCACGTCGCGGAATCGGGTGGTGGTCATGGCGGCGGGCACTGCCCCGGCCACGGCCCGGACGACGCCCCGCACTTCGACCAGATCAACTGGTGGCACGGCATGATCGCCGCGAACAACGAGAAGGCGCT
>JANMGF010001096.1:0-5046 GCA_031374535.1 Polyangium sp. (in: bacteria) | reverse complement strand
CGTGCGGCCCATGGCCGTGACCAGATCGTCGAAGCTCTTGATCGCCAGCGGATCGAGCGCCGTGAGCGGCACCAGTTGGTCCTCGACGCCGTCGCTGAGGTCACGAACGGCGTGCGGCTCGGGGTGGTGATCGTGGGGATGCCGATTGGACATGAAAACACCTTCGTTGGCGGACGGGCCTTCCGTACCACGTCGCCGGCCGATCGGGGGCGCGAGCGTGTCCTCGGGCGCGGCCTACTTGCGCTCGTCGAGCGCGCACGTGAGCTTGTAGACCTGATCCTTGGCCGGCAGACCTCGATCGCCGCCCTCCGACCGCTTGGCCAGGAAGTCGGCCCGGACGAACGTGATCGGCCCCTTCTTCACGGGCGCGGCGGGCTTGCCGGTCGTCTTCCCGATCGTCGGCGTCGGCGGAGGCGGGGTGCGCGCCGAGCTTCGATCCGGGGCGTAAAGCGTCGCGACCTGCGCGATGCAGGCGTCGTTGCCCGAGAGGCGCACGTCGTAGAGCGTCGACGCGAGCGAGCCACCGGCGCCGTCCATCGTCGCCCGCGCGTAACTGCGGGTCACGAAGAAACGAACGCCGGCCTTGGGCTTCGCGGCGCACGGCGCGAGCTTTCCGACCTGGCTGCGCACGTTCGGCGCCGTCACCCAGCCCTCGAGCGTCGGGGCGAGCGGCAACGCGGCCGGCGCGCCCTTCTTCTCGGCCGGCGGGATCGGGAAGACCCGCATCGCGCTCCAGTCGGTCGCGTTCAAAAGAACCGGGATCCCGTCCTTCGTCGGCTCCCCGAGCGTCCGTGCACCTCGCGCGGACACGTGCCCGATGATCCGCGGCGCTTGCCCTGCGACCCACGCGATGAGGGCCGTGTCGCGCATCCACGCGATGGGCTCGCCCTTGTCCGTACCAAACACGACCTCGTTCGACGGGAGCAGATCGAAGCCGACCTCGGCCGTCTCCACGCCGCCGCCCGCTTTCGTGCGTACGAGCAGGTTTTTCCCGCCGCCCACGCGCAACGTGAAGAGCGCCCGCGCGCCCGTGCCCGCCGCCGCGCGAAGCTCCGTGCCCCACGCCGTTCCCTTCGGAGGAGCGCCGCTCCACGTGCGCACCTTGCCGCCAAGCTCGGCCGCGTCGTGCCAGGAGATCGTCCACGTCGACGGCTCCGAGCCGGGCTTGTCCGGTCCCTCTTCCTCGAGGAGCGCGACCACGTCCATCAGCCCGTTGCGCGCCGTGGGCGCCGTCCGCGACGCCCTTCGTGTGCCCTTCGGCGCCGCGCCTTTTTTGCCGAGGAGCTGGGCGATGGAGCTCGAGCTCGAGAGCGGCGGCGTGGCCTGGATCGAGGCCTCGCTCGTGCACGCGAGCACGCGCTCCGCGCCGGAACCGAAGTTGTTTTCGCGCTGTGGGATCGTCACGTCGAAGGGCGCCTCTGCGCGTTCGTCGCGCGCCTCCTCGGCGCCCCAGCCGATCCGCACGTTCCGATCGAGCATCACGCCGACCTCGGACGTGCTGAACACCGCCGCGTCGTCGAGGAGGCCACTCACGTCGGCGAGCGACGCGCGGACGTGATCCGGCAGCGGCACGCTTTGCCACGTCCTGCCGGCGTCGCTCGACGCGCTGATCCCGTCCTCGCCGATCGCGATCCCACGCCCGCCGCGGATACGCGCGCCCGCGGCGCCCGGGAGCCTTTGCGGCTTGCGCGCCTCCTTGCCCATGGCCTGATTCACCGCGTAGATCCCGTCGTCGTCGGCGAGCACGAAGGACAGGTGGTGATCCTCGTCCTCCTCGATCGCGCTGATCACGCGCAGCTCGCCGATCGGCCGGAAGTCTACCGTGGCGACACGCTCCTCTTTGCCGCTGTCGCCGAGCGCCGCGACATAGACGCGGTCCTTCTCGGGCACCGGCGCGTCGTCGCGTGCTACTTCGGGCTCGTTTTTCTCCTCGTCGGTGAGCTCCTCCTCCTCCTCGTCGCGCGCCTCCGATTCGGGGACGTCGCCGTTCCACATGTTGCGCACGAAGGCCACGCGCCCGTCCGCGAGCGGGCCTGCGCCGCGCGGGAAAAGATCCACCTCGCCCTTCTTCGTGAGCCACCGGCCGTCGGGCTGACGCGCGCACACGTCGCCTTCGTCGTCGCTGGTGCATGCGCCGAGCAGCATCACGCCACCGCTCGGCGAGGTGCGCAGCTCCGCCTCGCCGTTCCGCACGATCGCGGGGCGCTCCGTCTTCAACGTGCCTCCTTCGAGCGAGACACGCATCACGCCGAAGGGATCGTAGATGTCGTCGCTTCCGGGCTCCGAGATCCCGCACGCGATCCACGCATGCTTGCCCGTGCGTCCCATGCCACACGCGCCGAGGCTGTCGCCGCGCGCGAACTCCTCCACGGCCGTGACGAGGCCACTCTTCGTGTCGACCCGCGCGAGCAAACCGTGGCTCGCCACGAGCGCGCCTCCATCCGGCAGCACCACGCCCGACGCGGCCGCGGCGGCGAGCGGATCGCGGTGCGTCGTGCGGACCCACTTCACGAGCGCCGGCTCGCTTCCCTTCGGCGTAGGATCCGCGAGCCGACCGAGGCGCGCCTGCGCCACGTCCACCGGCGCGTCACGCCCCTCGTCGTACACGAAGGCATGGAGCGCGTCGTCGCGTAGCTCGACCTCCTGCACACGCAAAGCGTCGCCCTTCACGTCCTCGGTCACGCGTCTCCACGTCGCGCCCCCGTCCGCCGTCACGGCGAGCCCCACGCCGTCGAAGATCGCGGCCCCCTCCTTGGCATCGCGGAACGCGACAGCGCGCATCGGCAGCGGCGGGAGCGTGACCACGGGCTTCGGTCGGCCCGTCTCCACGTCGACGAAACGAGGCATGTCCGCGCCGTACGTCCACACCGCGACGAGCCCCGCGTACCCGCCGATCCCTCGCAGATCCTGCTCCGCGCGGGCGAGGGGTTTGGGCGCGCCGAGCGGGTCGTCGAGCCGGTAAATCCCACGATGACCTCGCGCCACGAGGCGGCGACCGCCGCTCGGCATGGGGACCTCGACGACCTCCTCGAGCGGCTCGGGCGAGGCCACGGTCTCTCCCTTCACCGTGCCGTCTTTGCTCACGATCGCGCGGCGCCCGCCGATGAGGAGGAGCGTGCCTGCCTCGACCTTGGGGCCCACCTCGGTCGCTCCGCCCGCGGACGACCAGCGCGACGGAGGCAGTGACGGAGGCGCGACGACCATCGTGGGCAACGCGCGCTCGACGATGGGCTTCGGTGGGGCAGGCGGCGGCGTGGACGAGCAGGCGGTCGCGGCGGCGGACGCGAGCGCTGCGAGCAGGAGCGCGGGTCCGGCGAGGGCCGAACCGACGTTCGTCCGGCGAAGGAGGGTCCTCTTCATGAGGCGCGCAGCTTATCGACTCGTGATCTCGAAATGAAGCGGCTTTCGCTCGTTCAGGCGCTCCCGAGGAGCAGGACGAGGGCCCCGAGGGCGATGCGGTAGACGCCGAACGGCGCGAGCCCGAAGCGCTTCAGGTATCGAACGAACGCGGCGATCACGAGCCACGCGACGACGAACGAAGCGACGAGCCCCACGGCGAGCGAGAGCGGACCGGAGGGAGACGCGAGGAGCGCCGAGCCACCCTTGGCGAGGTCGTACGCGGTCGCCGCGCCGAGCGTGGGGATCGCCAGCAGGAAGGAGAAATCCGCCGCGGCTTTGGTCCCGAGCCCGGCGAGCTGGCCCCCCATGATCGTGGTCATCGAGCGGGAGGCGCCGGGCCAGAGCGCGAAGCACTGGAAGAGGCCGATCACCACGGCGCGGCCAAGCGTGACCGAGCCGAGCTCCTCGTCGTCCTCCTCGCCCTCGGCCGTGCCTTTTTTTCGCCGCCACGCGTCGACGCCCGTCATCACCAGGCCACCCACGATGAGCGCGAGGCCCACGGGTCCGGGGCCAAAGAGGCGCTCCTTGATGAAGCCGTGGAGGGCGAACCCCACGATCGCGGCCGGCAGGAAGGCCACGGCGAGCGAAAGGAGCAGGCGCAGGCTCGCCGGATCCCGGCGCAAACATCCGCGGGCGAGCCGGGCGAGGCGCGCGCGGTAATACACGACGACCGCCACGACCGCGCCGAGCTGGATCACGACGTCCAGCGTCTTGGCCACCTCGTCATTTTGCCCGAGCCAGGCGCCGAGCAGGATGAGGTGACCGGTCGACGAGACGGGCAAAAACTCGGTGAGGCCCTCGAGCGCGCCGAGGAGCAGGGCGTCGAGCCAGGTCATCTGCGGGTCAAGCGGCGGCGCCGCGTCGGGCTTCGAGGCTGGCCTGCTCGGCGGCGGCCTGGGTCGTCGCGTACCGGGCGAAGCGCTTCGTGCCGCCCATGAAGATGCGCCCCTGGTCCTTCAACACCTTGAGCGCCGAGCCGACGGCCGAGCGGGTGAAGCCGGATTGCCGCTCGATCTCCCCGACGCTGAGGCCGCCGCCATTGGCCACGATGCGGGCGATCCGCTCGATGGCGGCGGCGCGCTCCTCGTTCGTCGGGCGGGCGAAGTTCCTGCGCTCGGAGACGGGGGCTCGGCTCGCGGGCCCGGGCGTGGAGCGGTTCGGAGCGCGTTTGGCGCGTGACGACGCGGGGGGCGTGGCGGAGGACGCGGACGAAGCCTGGGACCTCGCCGGGGTCGCCCTGGCGGCGGGTCGTGAGGCCGGCGCGCGCTCGATCCCCAGCCGACGGAGGATGAGCCCTCGGATCTGGTCTGCCAATTCGCGGGAGAACTTGCTGACGAGCTCCTCGAGCTCCGCGTCGAAGGGTTGCGCCATGGGTCCGACCCTAGCATATTCGTCGGCGGCGTCGGGACCGGCCGGCCGCGTTCCTGACTGGCGCATGGCCGGGCGATGCGGAGGGAGGGAGCTGTCCCTGGGTAAGTCCTTGCCGGGCAAGGAGGACGCTGGGGGGGGCTCCAGGGTGTGTGATCGCCGGGCGAGGAGGCCCGAGGGGGCGGCGGCCTGTACGTCGTCGCCAGGCCCCATGGGGAAATGGCCGATTCGGCGGGATTCGTTGGGCAGCCTGTTGAATTGACGTCACCGATGACTGGG
>JANMGF010001092.1:0-1678 GCA_031374535.1 Polyangium sp. (in: bacteria) | reverse complement strand
GGGCCCTCTGCCGTCACGATCCGCCCGCGTTCGCCGAGACGGAAGGCATGAACGCCCTCTTTGCGCTCCTCGTGCTCCCCCTGGTCCTCCACACCTCGCCGCTCGTCGACGCGCCTTCCGCAAGGCCCGAGAGCAAGCCCGACGGCGTCTCGCTCCTCCGCCTCGACAAAAGCGAACATCGCCTCGACCTCATCGCCGCCGGGCACGTGGTCAAGAGTTATCGGGTCGCCCTCGGCAGCGGCGGCGCCGGCGTGAAGCGTTTCGAGGGCGACAAGGTCACGCCCGTCGGCACCTACCGCGTGAAGGGCCGCTTCAAGGGCCTCTTCCACCAGTTCCTGAACGTCACCTACCCGAACGACGAGGACCGCGCCCGTTTCGCCGAGCTTTCGCGCCGCGGCGAGGTCCCGCCCGGCCGGACGGTCGGCTTCGGCATCGGCATCCACGGCGTCGGCTCGCGCGAGCTCTCGGGCACGCACAAGCTATCGGACTGGACCCACGGCTGCATCGCCCTCGACGACGACGAAATCGACGAGCTTTCCCGCCTCGTCGCTGACGACACCACCCTGATCATCCAGGACTAGGATCGTGGCTGCTGGCTCTGCACGACGAACGGCTGTATGGTCCCGACGAACGGATGACCACGGAGAAACATTACTGGCTCATCAAGAGCGAGCCCTACAAATACTCGTTCGCCCAGCTCCTCACCGACAAACGGGCTGTCTGGGACGGGGTCCGGAACTACGAGGCCCGGAACAACCTGCGGGCCATGAAGAAGGGCGACCTCTTGCTCTTTTATCACTCGAACGAGGGCAAGGCCGTCGTCGGGATCGCCCGCGTCGCCGTCGAGGCGTACCCCGATCCCAGCGCGCAGGGGGAGGACTGGAGCGCCATCGACGTCGAGCCCGTCCTCGCGCTGAAATCCCCCGTCGAGCTCGAGGTCATCCGCAGCGATCCGTTCCTGGCCGACATCGCCCTGCTCAAGCGCTCGCGCCTCAGCGTCGTCCCGGTCTCGCCAACGCACTTCGACCACGTCCTTGCGCTCGGCAAGACCAAGCTCCCGACGGGAAAGGCGCGCCGTACTTGACGAAAGGGCGCCTACGGGGCGACGCTGCCGCCGTGATCCGTCTCATCCCGCGCTCGCGCTCCGCGTTCGCCCTCGCCGCGCTCCTCACCACGGCCCTCTCGGCTTGTGCCGGCCCGTCGGTCCCCTCGACCCTCACGGGCGAGCCCATCTGCGCCGATTTCACGTTCGGCGGAGAGACCAACAAGATGCGCGGCGGCCTGCGCCAGCCGGTCCGCGTCACCATCCTCGAGGACGACGGCGACACCGCGGCGCGCGCGGTCTTCTTCGGCAAACGCGCCGAGGGCGACCCCAACCCGCGCGTGCTTTTGCCCGACGCGGACGCCGCGTACAAGGTCGAGTGGGCGCAGTGCGAGAACGAGCGCGCCTCCGTCCCCCTCCGCGGCAGCAAGGCGGCCGATCGCGAGGGCACGGCGTACGAGTGTGGCGAGGCCAAGGTCTACAAGACCGACCCCCTCGCCACGAAAAAGGGCGATCGCGCCTCGCACGCCCTCACGTTCCAGCCCCCGCCGAACGCCGCCTGCTGGACCGACGAGCGCCCGGCCGAGCCGCCTCCGCCCCCCGCCGCCGCCCCGGCCCCCGAACCGCCCGACGCGG
>JANMGF010000782.1:0-6143 GCA_031374535.1 Polyangium sp. (in: bacteria) | reverse complement strand
CTGCCGAGATGTTGGCCGGGAGAGGACAGATCAATCTCTCGACGTCGCTTGGACCGCTCGATCCGCTCTGCGAGCTCGAAGAAGGACAGGGCTACGAGGAGCTGCTCTCGCATAGCGAGTCCGTGGTGGACGAGGGACGGGCGCTGCGGGTGCTCGATTTGCCCACGTTGATTGCGGTGAAGACAAAGGTTGGGCGGGCCAAGGATCGAATGATGTTGCCGATCCTGGTTGCGACGCTGGAGGAGCGGAGCAAGGTCAGGGGGTGAGGCAGGAATCCTCCTGCCGCGTCGCTCACTCGTCCGGTGCCGTCTCTGTGATGCCGGTAGATGCGACGATAAACATACGTCCAAAGTCCGTTACCTGGATGATTCCTTGCTGGAAGTCCAGGGTGATGCCTTCTCTCTTGGCACGGGCCTCGAACTCTTTCAGTTCCTCTGCGTTGCGGATGTGTTCGTACCGGGAATAGTCGGCAAAGTGTCTATCAAATTCGACGGTTGCAATGCCGAGTCTTTGAAAGTTGTCGAGTGGTTCCACGTCATATAGCGTTCTGCTGCCGTCGATCGTGTAACCCCGGCCGATCGGCTGATACCCCTTCTTCACTGCCTTTCTATACTCAATGATCGGATAAGCCGGCTTGTGGCCAGCCGGTGCTGACGAAATTTTTCTCGCCATTTCCTGTACCATCCTTGCCTCTTCCGGCGTCATTTGCTTGATGATGTCGACGAACGCCGGGTGCGCCATCTTGCGGCGGTCGGTATTCATGGCTGCCGCAAGCAGCTCCAGGTACAGATTGCGCAGATCATTCATCTCCTCATCTTCGGAGATGAACGCGAGCTGCATCATGGCGGGAGCGGAGATGTTCGTCGGTGGAGCGACGATTTTCTCCTTCGGAACGTCCTTGAGCTTTTCCGTGAGCCACGCATCGACCTTGTCGAACACCAGATTGACGCCGAGTGCAGCCGTCGCCACGGGTCGCAGCATGGTGTTGATCAGGCTCCCGGCAGTGCCCAGCGTATTGCCTACCTGTTTGGCGACAGGCTGAAGCGCGTCGGGATATACTTTTTTTGCCGCGACGGCGAGCACAGTGGACTCCACGACCACCTTGCCGGCTTCGATGAGGTCCTTTTCGTCCATGGTGTTCTCCTGAGAAGGAAGATGCCTGCACCATCTTGCTCGTCCGGGCAACCGTAAGGGTGATCAGACGGCGAAGCTCCTGCTCGGGCGCCGCCGTTCCCACCCCCGCTCCCACCTCCGCCTCGCCCCTTTTTTTCTCCCGCCAGACCCCCCCTCCCGAGTAGACTCTTGCCCTTCCGAGGCGACGAGAGGGCCCGCGCAATGAAACGCTATCAGATGCTCATCGGTGGGAATTGGGTCGACAGCTTGTCCGGTGAGACCCGAGAGCTTCGCGACCCGGCCAATGGCGAGCTCGTCGCCACCGTCCCCGAAGCCTCCCGCGACGACGCCCGCGCCGCCATCGACGCCGCCCGCGCCGCATTCGACACGGGACCCTGGCGCAAGACCTCCGCCCTCGACCGCGCCAAGCTCCTCTTCAAGCTCGCCGAAGCCATCCACAAAGAAGCCGACGCGCTCGCTCGCCTCGAGGTCCAGAGCTGCGGAAAACCCCTCGCCGAGGCCCAGTACGACGTCGCCGACGCCGCCAACTGCTTCGAGTTCTACGGAGGCCTCGCCACCAAGATCCACGGCGAGACCATGACCGTTCCGGCCAACAGCATCAGCTACGTCGTGCGCGAGCCGCTCGGCGTCTGCGGCCAGATCATCCCCTGGAACTTCCCGCTCCTCATGGCCGCGTGGAAGCTCGCCCCCGCGCTCGCCGCCGGCAATACCTGTGTGCTCAAACCATCCGAGCTCACGCCCCTCACCGCGCTCGAGCTCGGCCGCATCCTCACCGAGGTCGGCTTTCCGCCCGGCGTCGTCAACATCGTCACCGGCCCCGGCGCCGGCGTCGGCGAAGAGCTCGCCGAGAGCCCCCGCGTCGACAAGATCGCCTTCACCGGCGGCACCGTCACCGGCCGCAAGATCCTCCAGGCCTCGGCTGGAAACCTCAAGAAGGTCACGCTCGAGCTCGGCGGCAAGAACCCGAACATCGTCTTCGCCGACGCCGATTTCGAGTCCGCCGTCGACGGCGCTCTCTTCGGCGCCTTCGCCAACCAGGGCGAGGTTTGCTCCGCCGGATCACGCCTCCTCGTCGAACGTTCGATCCACGATCGCCTCGTCGCCGCGATGGTCGAGAAGATCCCGCGCGTGAAACTCGGCCACGGCCTCGATGCCGCCACGAAGATGGGCCCGCTCGTCTCGGCCGCGCATCGCGACAAGGTCGAGGCTTACATGCGCATCGGCGTCGAGGAAGGCGCGAAGCTCGTTTGCGGCGGCAAACGCCCCGCGGATCCCGCGCTCGCGAAGGGGCATTTCCTCGAGCCCACGATCTTCGTCGGCGTCACGCCTTCCATGCGTATCGCGCGCGAAGAGATCTTCGGGCCGGTCCTCAGCGTGCTTCCCTTCGACACCGAGGAGGAGGCCATCACGCTCGCCAACGACACCGAGTACGGCCTCGCCGCCGGCGTGTGGACGAAGAGCGTCACCCGCGCGCACCGCGTGATCCGTGAGCTTCGCGCCGGCATCACCTGGGTGAACACCTATCACCCGACCTTCAACGAGATGCCCTGGGGCGGCTACAAACAGAGCGGCACCGGGCGCGAGCTCGGGCTCTACGGCATCGAGGCTTATCTCGAGACGAAGCAGGTCAACATCAATCTGGACGAGGCGCCGATCGGCTGGTACTAGCCGGCGTTTCGCGGGAGGACCGTATGCGGATCGATTTGAAGACGGAGATCCCTGGACCCCGCAGCAAGGCGCTCATGGAGGCGCGGCGCGCGGCGGTCGCCCGGGGGCCGTTCCACGGAACGCCCATCTTCGTGGCGAAGGCGCACGGCGCCGTGCTCGAGGACGTCGACGGCAATCATCTGCTCGATTTCGCCTCCGGAATCGCCGTCACGAACCTCGGGCACACGCCCGAAGACGTCGTCCGGGCCGTGCAGGCGCAGGCCGAGCGGTTCTTGCACACGAGCTTCAACGTCGTCCCTTACGAGGGCTACATCGAGCTTTGCGAGCGCCTGAACCGCATCGCGCCCGGCAGCGGACCGAAGAAGACGTTCCTCGCGAACAGCGGCGCCGAGGCCGTCGAGAACGCCATCAAGATCGCGCGCGCCTACACCCGAAGGCAAGGCGTCGTCGTCTTCGATCACGCCTTCCACGGCCGCACCTACCTCGCGATGACCATGACCCACAAGGTCGGTTATCGGCAGGGTTTCGCGCCGTTTTGCGCCGAGGTCTACCGCACGCCGTTCCCCTACGCGTACCGCGCGCCCGAGGCCGACGCCTCCGCGTGGGCCATGCGCGAGCTTCGCGAGCTCGTCTTGCACCACATCGGCGCGGGCAACGTCGCGGCCGTCGTGATCGAGCTCGTCCTCGGCGAAGGTGGCTTCGTCGACGCGCCCGTTCCTTTCGTCCGCGAGCTTTCGAGCTTCTGCAAAGAGCACGGCATCGTGCTCGTCGTCGACGAGATCCAGACGGGTTTTGGCCGCACCGGCGCGCTCTTCGCGTGCGAGCACTACGGCGTCGATCCCGACCTCGTCACGCTCGCCAAGGGCCTCGGCTCGGGCCTGCCCATCTCGGCGGTCGTCGGTCGCGCCGAGATCATGGATGCGCCCGTCGAGGGCGCGATCGGCGGCACGTTCGGCGGAAATCCCCTCGCGTGCGCGGCCGCGCTTGCCGTGCTCGATCGCTTCGAGGCCGAGGGCGGCGCGATCCTGAAGCGTATCCGCGCTGTGGGCGAACGTATCGGCGCGCGTCTTTCCGCCTGGAAAACCCGCTTCCCGGTCATCGGCGACGTGCGTGGCATCGGCCCCATGCGGGGCATCGAGCTCGTCGTCGATCGTCAGACGCGAGAGCCCGATAAACACGCGGCGCAGGCCCTCGCGCGTTACTGTTACCAGCATGGTGTCGTCGTTCTCGGCGCCGGCACCTACGGCAACGTCATTCGTCTGGCCCCGCCGCTCACCCTCGAGGACGACGAGCTCGACGAGGGGCTCGCGGTCCTCGAAGGGGGGCTCGAAGAGCTGGTCAACACTGGGAGGAGCGCATGAGCCGGCACATGCTCTGGATCGACGGTGCGTGGCGGGAGTCGTCCCGTACGCACACCATCAAGTCCCCCTACAACGGCCGCATCGTATCCGTCGCGGAGGAGGCGGATGATGCGCTCATGGAGCGCGCGCTCGCCGCTGCGAAGTCCGCGCAACATCGCTTCCGCAAGACGAGCCGCTACGCGCGAAGCCGCCTGCTCGCCGCCATGGCGCGAAGGATCGGCGAGGATCGAGCGAAGTTCGTGGCGTCGCTCGTCGACGAGGCCGGCAAGCCCTCCGCGCTCGCCGACGCCGAGGTCTCGCGCGCGATCACCACGTTCACCGTCGGCGCCGAGGAAGCCAAGCGATACGGCGGCGAGGTCTTTCCGGTCGACATCGACGCGAGCGGCCGCGCTTACGACGTGGGCACGAGCCTCTTCGTCCCGCGCGGCCCCGTCCTTGCGATCACGCCCTTCAACTTCCCGTTGAACCTCGTCGCGCACAAAGTGGTGCCTGCGCTCGCGATCGGCGCGCCCGTGCTCGTCAAGCCTGCGCCGCAGACGCCTGGTGCCGTGCGTCTCCTCGCCGAGGTCTTCGAGGCGGCGGCGAACGAGGTCTCCGATGCGCGCGAGACCATCCCCCTCGGCGCGCTCCAGACGATCACCGCGCCGAACGAGGTCACGGGCCGCGCGATCCGTGATCCCCGCGTCGCCGTCGTCAGCTTCACGGGCAGCGCGGCGGTCGGCTGGAGCCTCCAGGCCATGGCGCGTGGCAAACGCCTCGTGCTCGAGCTCGGCGGCAACGGCGCGGTGATCGTGCACAGCGGCGCCGACCTCGTCCGTGCGGCCGCGCGTGTCGCGTACGGCGCCTTCGCGTATGCCGGCCAGGTCTGCATTTCCGTGCAAAACGTGTGGGTCGACGAGAGCGTCGAGGAGGCGTTCCGTGGCTTCTTGCTCGACGAGGTGTCGCGCATCAAGACGGGCGACCCGCGCGGCGACGGTGTGCTCGTGGGTCCGGTCATCGACGGCAGGGCGGCCGAGCGCATCACGAGCTGGATCGACGAGGCCCAGAAATCGGGCGCGAACCTGCTTTGCGGCGGCAAACGCGAGGGTAACGTCCTTCAGCCGACCGTGATCGACCGTCCCGCCGAGACGCTCTCGATCGTACGCGAGGAAGTCTTTGGCCCCGTGCTCAACCTGATGAACTACCGCGACGTCGGTAATGCCATCGAGGCGGTCAATCGTTCGAAGTACGGCCTTCAAGCTGGCGTCTTCACCGACAGCCTTCGTGTCGCGCGTCGCGCCACGGAGGATCTCGAGGTGGGCGGCATCCTGATCAACGAGGTCCCCACCTATCGCGCCGATCACATGCCTTATGGCGGCGTGAAGGAGTCCGGGCTCGGCCGCGAGGGGGTCCGCTACGCGATGGAAGAGTACAGCGAGCGGCGGACCGTCATTTCGTACAAGGGATGACTCTGTCCGTGGGATTGGAGGATTCGGGATGATTCGATTGTCTTCGTGGGTGTCTGCGGCGGGCCTCGCCGTGCTCGGAATCGTGGCTCTCGGCTGTCAGGGCGACAAGAAGCCGGAGGGCGCTGCCCCGACCGGGAGCGCGGCGCCTTTGGGTTCGGCCGCTCCGGCCGCGCCGGTCGACCCTGCTGCGAAATTCAAGGGCCAGACCTTGAACCTGCTCACGTGGGAGGGGTATGCCGATCCCAAGTTCACGAAGGGGTTCGAGGAGAAATACGGCGTCACCGTCAAATACACCTATTTCGGTTCGAGCGACGAGCTCGTGGCGAAGCTCAAGTCGAGCCCTGGCGTGTACGACGTCGTCTCGCCCTCCTCGGACGTCGCGTATACCCTCGTGCAGGGCGGCCTCATCGAGCCCATCGACACCAAGAAGATCTCGAGCTTCGGTGATCTCGCGGACGCGCTGAAGAACCTCGACGACGTCAAGAAGGACGGCAAGCTTTATGGTGTCCCCTTCACCTGGGGCCCTGATTAC
>JANMGF010001035.1:0-4506 GCA_031374535.1 Polyangium sp. (in: bacteria) | reverse complement strand
CGCGCCTTTCCGCGCGGGCCTCGCGGTGATCGTCCCCGTCACGCCGTCGTCGAGCGGCGCGCCGTCCGGGGCCTTGAACCGGGCCTTCACCTTGCCATCGGACGCCACGGCCCACGTCACCGTCGCCGGCTCGTGTTGCTCCGTGATCGCGTCCTCGGCCGCGATGTTCTCGGCCGTCACCTCGGCCTCGATCTTGTCCTCTTTCTTGGCGCACGCGGGCAGCGCAGCCACCGCGGCGAGCGTGAGCACGACGAACGTGGATCGCAGGAGCTTTTCGAGTCGCATCCCGGACATCCTACCCAAAATCGCGACGCCGGGCGATAACCATGACGCCGAAACCTTGCCCTTTTCGAGCCCTGGTCACTGTGGATGTCACCGGATGTGCGCAGATTCGTTTGGGCTCATCATATTTGTCGTTTGCGGACGGACCAGACGAAGCCGTCGTAGAAAAAATGCATGAGGGCCACGGTTTGCACGAGGCTCCAGAGCACGCGGCTCCCGTCGGAGGCGATCTCGGCGAGCGCGCCGTACGCGAGGGTCACGGCGGCGAAGACGGCGGCTGCGATGGGCAACCCGAGCCGGGCCTTGTCGAGCCGCAAACGCGCCGCGAGCACGCGACGCTCCGACCACCAGACGAGGCCGAAGTACTGCACCGCGTGGAAGAGGTTCATGATGAGAAAGGCTTGCCCGAAGGGATTGAAGCCCCAGGCCCAGATCGAGCAGAGGCCCGTCGTCGCGAGCAAAAACACCTTGGGGAAACTCACCACGTGGCCGCGCCGCGCGAGGCGGACATACGCGAGCACGTACACCACGAGGAACACGGCGGCGGCTGCGATCACGGCCTCTGCGACGACGCGCTGGTGGGACACCATCAAGGCCGGGATCTCGGCGAGGAACAACGCGTCGACGTCCGCGAAGAGCTCGAACTTCTGAAAGTGCGTGAGCATCGTGGCGCCCGAGACGATGGGGCCCGCGTAGAGGAGCAGGTTCAGGCCGAGATCGAGCCTTCGGCCCGCGGAGGGATCGTTGCCCTGGTTCCTTTCGTAAATGCGCCCGAGGCCGAAGGTCTGGAGCGCCGAGTGATAAACGTCCCAGAACGTGACGAGCACCGTGGCGATCACCACGGCCCACATCGAGCTCATCATCGCGGCGAACACGGCGATCGGGACGACGACGAAGCGGATCTTGTGGCGGGGGAAGACGTCCGGGTTGAGGTGGCTGCGGACGAGGACCGCGACGAGGTGGGCGTGCACGACGATCCCGAGCAAAAGCGAGCTCCAGGTGACGCGCTGGCCGGCGAGCCAGAATCGATCGTTCGCGAGCCACGTGCCCGAGACGAGCGCCCCGACGAGCACCGAGACGATCGGCGGCAGGAGGAAAAACACCCAATCGTAGACGGGGCCTGCGATGTAGGCCGATCGCGCTCTCGCCACGCTCGGGGCCGGGCTCGTCGCGTCGAGGGTGGTCATGGCGCGTCCGGGGCCGGAGCGTCCTCGCGCGCTTCCGGAGCGGGGCTCGCGAAGGAGAGCCGCACGCCCCTCGAAGCGAGGTGATCGACGAGCGAGAGCAAAAACAGGTTGATCCCCAGCATCTCGAGCGACTCTTCCACCGCGTCGATGAGCCCGTAGCCCAGGTTTTGCGTGCCGTGCTCCTCGGTCCAGTACCCGAGCGGCAGCTCCATCCCCACCGCGCCGCCCACGTAAATGGCCCCCGCGACGAGGAAGCGAAGCCGCGTTCGTGGCGGCAGATGGCGCAGGAACGGGACGTACGCGAGGCCCACGAGCAGCACCACGATCGCGGCCGGCACGACCCAGCTAAAATACAGAAGACCCGAGAGCTGAACGAGCGTCCCGGCCATTTCGTGGAACGAAAAAACCTCGTCGACGGCGATGTACACGAATCCCGCGGAGAGCACCCACCAGTGCGCGACGAATTTCTCCCCGGCGTTTTTCGTGGCCGCCGCCGTGAGCGCGAGCAAAAGCGAGGCGAGGCCGAGCAACGTCGCCGTGTAGAACGTCGGGACGTTCCCCTCGTAACTCATCGACAGGAAAGGCACGATCCCGGTCCGGCTGCGCAGCCCGTAGATCGGCTTCAGCACCTCGACGAGCACGCCGGCGCAGACGACGAGGCCCATGAGCACGAAAAGGATGGGGCGGAGCCTCGATTTCGACAGGACGACGTCCATCGCGGTACCTCTGCGATCGCCCTTCGATCGAGCCCATCATGCACCGGGACGCGCGCCTCACGCAAGTGTCGAGGCGCGCGTCGCCCTGCTCGCCCCGCGCGTGTCGTGGTATCACGGCGTCCGTGCGTGACGGTCGCCCGAGCTTCACATCCATGGTCGTGGCTGCCATCCGCGCGGTCTACACCGATCTTCCCGAGCCCCTCCGCGTGGCGCCCGATCCGATCGCCTTCGCGCTCCTGCCGCGGCCTTTGGCGCTCGCGGCGCGCCTCGCCTCGGGCGTGGCGTCGTCGGATCGAGCGGTCGGGCTCGTGCATCGGGGGCTCGGCCTCGCGTCGCTCGGGATGACGTACCACGTCGCGTTGCGGACGCGGGCGATCGACGACGCGCTCCGTGAGGGCCTCGTTGCGGGCGCGCGGCAGGTCGTCGTGCTCGGCGCGGGCCTCGACGCGCGGGCCTATCGGATGGACGAGCTCGGTGACGCGGTCGTCTTCGAGGTGGATCACCCGAGCACGCAGCGGGACAAACGCGAGAGGCTTCGGTCTGCGGGGATCCAGCCGAAGGCCCGCGACGCGCGGCTCGTCGCCGTCGATTTCGAGCGGGACGACCTCGGCACGGCGCTCGCGCGGCAGGGTTTTTCCGCTTCGGCGCCGTCCTTCTGGATATGGGAAGGCGTCACGGTGTATCTGACGCCCGCGGCGATTGCAGGCACGCTCCGCGCCATGGGAGCGGCGAGCGCGCCGGGCAGCCGGGTCGCGCTCACGTACGTGCGTCCGCGGGAGCGCCTGATCGAGCGGGTGCTGCTCACGGGGGGCCATGTGGCGGCGCGCATGATGGGCGAGCCCATTCAAGGGTTCGTCGGGCGGGAGGAGCTCGCCGCGCTGGCCGGGGAAGCTGGGCTCGTGGTTCGAAGCGACGAGGGCGCGGACGCGTGGGCCGCGCGGTACTGGTCGGGCGATTACGAGGGCGCTTTCGAATGGGAGTGGCTCGCGGTCCTCGAGCGGCGTGTCCCGTAGTACGTGATCAAGCGTTTTCCCGATGCGGAGCTCTGGTACCATGAGCCCATGAGATATTTTCTTCCCTTTCTTGGTCTCGTCGCGTGGCTTTCGGGTTGTGGCTCCGTGGTCGAAACGAGCGGCTCCGCGGCTTCTTCCGGCGCGGGGGCCTCGGGTGGAGGCGGGACCGGGGGCTCGTCCGGTATTGGAGGATTCGGAGGATTCGGAGGATTCGGAGGAAGTCCGTCCGTGCCGTGCACGCCGCCCGATGGACCGTCGACCCCCGCGCCGCTTTGCGGCCCCGCGGAGGCGCCTTGCCAGGTCCTCGAACAAGAGTTGCTCCCCGTCCCTCCCGCCTTTCGGAATGACGCACCGGCCCTCGCGCTCGATTCGATCTGCCGGCCCCAGATCCTCTTTTCGACCGCCGAGAACGGATTCAAGGGTTTTTTCGCCGTGCGCAAGGCGAAGGGGGACTGGTCGGTCGGCCAGACGCCGTTCGACGCGGCGACGGCCGGTCTCGTCTCGAATGCCGCAGGTGCCCCGCTCGCGCTCTCGAACGACGGGGCTTTCGGGGCCTCGTTGTGGGCGTTCACGGCCGAGGGGTGGTTGCCCGTGGCCGACGTCCCGGAGGAAGGTACCCATCTGGCGCGGGGCTTCGCTCGCGGAAACACCGGCGAGCTTTATGCCGGGTTTCGTGGTCCGTCCGACGAGCTGTTTTTCGGGACGTACGAGGCGTCGTGGTCGATCCAAACCCTGGGCGCGACGCCGACACCCCCGCCCGTCGCGATTTCGCCCGAGGGCGCGCCGCACCTCGTCGCGTGGGGGGCCGTGAATGGCGCCTGGGAGCTTCTCTGGTATGCGCCGACGCTGTCGCCCGAGATCGCCTTGCCCTTCGGCTTCGGGAGCCTGCAAGCGGACGTGCAGCGACCCGCGCTCGGGGTGACGGCGGCCGACGCGGCAAACCCCCGGGGCAAACCACACGTCCTCGCGTTACGCACGCTCCAGAACTTCGACCTCGAGCTCGTGTACGCGACGCGCGAGGGCAACAACGCGTGGACCGTCACGCCCATCGAGACAATGCCCTCGGGGACGACGATTTACCCGCTCGGGGTCGTGACCGACGAGGCGGGATCCGTGCGGCTCTTTTATTCGCGCGTGAAATTTCTGTCGCCGTCCGCGGGCCAGCTCGTCGTCGCCTGGCCCCATTCGGGATCCGGCGTCTCGAGCGCTGTGGTGACCGAGGGTTTTTCTCCGATAGGGGCCACGTTCGACCAGGATGGAGCAGGGCGCCTCCACGTCGCCTCGTACGATTTCCATGCGACGAACGAC
>JANMGF010001022.1:0-4217 GCA_031374535.1 Polyangium sp. (in: bacteria) | reverse complement strand
GCTGCGCGGGCCCTATTACCATGTTATCCCGTGCGCCGACGTCCTCGGCGCCGAGGTATGCGCTGCGCTGAAGAATGCGTATGCGATGGGGGTCGCTCTCGGCATGGGGCTTCACGAGAAAAACGGCGGCGCGCCTGGGAGCGTGGCCATGCACAACTGGGAGAGCGCCGTGTTTGCCCAGGCCATTCGTGAGATGATGCGGATCGTCGGGCTCGTCGGCGGGGATCCGATGACGGCCGCGGGCCTTCCGGGTGTGGGCGATCTCGACGTCACCATGAACGGCGGACGCACGGGTCGATTCGGGCGGCTGCTTGGCCTCGGGCTCGGCGTACGCGAGTCGGTCGCCCGCATGGAGGGCGCGACGCTCGAATGCCTGGAGATCCTCGACGTGATGCGCCGCGCCTTGCCCGCGTACGAGGCCCGCGGCGAGCTTGGCCCCGGGGAATTGCCGCTCTTGCGGAAGCTCATCGGCATTGCACTCGAGGAAACGCCCGTGGAGATGCCTTTCGATAGGTTTTTCGGAGCATGACGATGTCCGCGGGGGACGACGCGCTTTTCCTGGGGATCGATTGCAGCACGACGGCGTGCAAGGCCATCGCGTGGGATCGGGAAGGGCGCGCCGTCGCCGAGGGGCGCGCGCCGATCGCGCTTTCGAACCCGGGGCCGGATGCCTGGGAGCAGGATGCGCGCTCGTGGTGGGAGGCCACGGTCCTCGCGACGCGTGAGGTTGCCCGAGCGCTCGGAGACGAAGGCGCGCGGCGGATCCGGGCCCTTACCATCACGCACCAGCGCGAAACGTTCGTCCTGACAGACGAGCAAGGCGAGCCGCTTCACCCGGCGCTCGTGTGGATGGACGCGCGCTGTCGGGCCGAGGTCGCGGCGCTTTCGGCGCAGGTAGGGTCGGCGCGTCTGCACGAGATCTCGGGCAAATACCCCTGCACGACGCCTTCGCTCTACAAGCTCCTGCATCTCCGCCAGCGAATCGCGCCGCACCTCGGGTCGCGTGGGGTGCGGATGCTCGACGTGCACGCGTTTCTCGCGTGGAGGATCACGGGCCGCCTCGTCACGTCCGTGGCGAGCGCGGATCCCACGGGGCTCGTCGATATGGCCGCGCGCGCCTGGTCGGAGGAGATCCTCGGATGGGCGGGTTTGTCGAGGGCCGAGGTCCCCGAGCTCGCCGAGCCGGGGGAGCAGATTGGCGTGGTGGGAAATGCGGCGGCCGAGGTCCTGGGGATCGAGGCTGGCATTCCGGTGTTTGCGGGGGCCGGAGATGGGCAGGCCGCGGCGCTCGGGGCCGGCGTCGTGGAGCCGGGGGCGATGTATCTGAACCTCGGGACGGCCATCGTGTCGGGGGTCATTTCACGCGAGTACCGCACGGATCGCGCATTTCGCACGATGATGGCGGCGACACCGGGCGCGTTCCTCTTCGAGACCGATCTGAAGGGCGGGACGTTCACGCTCACCTGGCTCGCGCGCCTCGTCGGCGCGGATCCCGAGGCGTCGTCAGCCACGCTCGCCGCGCTCGAACGGGAAGCCTCGTCGATCGTGCCGGGCGCGGAGGGGCTCGTGCTCGTGCCGTATTTCCACGGGGTGATGAATCCTTACTGGGACGACGCGGCGACGGGGATCACGATCGGCCTCTCCGGCGAGCACGGTCCGGCGCACCTCTATCGGGCCATTCTCGAAGGAATCGCCCTCGAACAACGGTTGCATACCGACGGCGTGGAGCGAGCTTCGGGGCCTGTCGACGAGCTTCGGGTGATGGGCGGGGGCTCGCGCAGCGCGCTCTGGTGCCAGATCCTGGCCGATGTTCTCGACAAACCCATCGTGCGCGCGGGCACGAGCGAGGCCACGTCGCTCGGGGCTGGGATCCTCGCCGCCGCGGGCGTGGGGGCGTTCGACGGAATCGAGGCGGCCGCCGCGGCGATGACGTCACGCGGGGAGGTCTTCATGCCCGGGGAGAGGCGAGCCCTGTACGATCGGCTCTATCGCGAGGTGTACGTGGGGCTTTATCCTGCGCTTTCGGGGGCGCTCGGGCGGCTCGCGGAGATTCGCGCGAGCGCGCGGTAGGAAAAAGGGCGGACGCTCAAGCGTCCCACGCGACGCGGAAGCTCGTGAACGCAAACGGATAGGTGCGCCGATACCAGTTGCGGAAGCTCGGGCGCAGGAGCTTCACGTCGGTGGCCCACGAGGCGCCGAAGACGACGTCGTGCTCGCCGTCGAAGAAATCCGCCGAGTAGCCGGGGTAGGTCCGGGCATACGCGACGAAGCCGGGGAGGGGCGCGAAAGGCGTGCTCGTCCATTCCCAGCCATTACCAACGAGCTCCTCGATCCCCCACGCGCTCACCCCTGCCGGACGAGATCCCGTGGGCAGGGGGAAAAACCGCGCAAACCCGAAATTGCCGTGGATGGGCTCGGGCGCCGCGTCGCCCCAGGGGTAGGGCCGGATCGAGCCGTCCGGGCTCGCGTATGCGGCGCGGCAAAGCTCGGCCTCCGTGGGCAAACGCCCGCCGTGGTGGGCACAATAGGCGCGCGCCTCTTCCCCCGAGACCTGGACGGGCCAGCCCGCCGCAAGCTCGATAGGTACGGGGCCAAAGACGGTCTTGACGAAGAGGCGAGCGTCTTTGCGGATCCAGGACCGCGGCAGGAGCGATGGGTTCGACCCGCGGACCCGGACATACGCGAGCCAATCGAGGTTTCGCACGGGGAGCGAGGCGAGGGAGAAGGACCGGACGGAGGGCGTGGCCCTGCCAAACTCGTTGTCCCAGCCAAACGGAATCTCGTCCCAGGCGGCGCCGATCACGGCCGGGCCCGCAGAGAGGGAGCGGCGTTCGGCGGCGCGGCCCTCGCCCTCCTCGGGAGGCAGGACGGTCGCGGGGCGCCGGATCAGGCCGGGGCGGCACTCGGCGAGCATGTAGAGCAGCGTCTCCTGGTGCATGAGCTCGTGCTCGAGGACGAGATGGAGAATGCGTCCAGACGCGCAGAGCGGGTCTTCTTCTTCTTCTTTTCCTTTTTCCTTCTTCCCGCGCGCGAGAACTTCGGGAATCCACGCGTGGACAGCGCGGCGCGCCTCGTCCCGGTAGGCGAGCACCTCGGCGACGGAAGGCCACGCGGAGATGGTCCGCTCGTGCGCGCTCGCCTCGTCGGCCGGATCGATGCCTCGTTCGAAGAGGACGTCGAGCGCCTTGTCGAGGTGCCCGGCCCCGAGCACACGGCTCACCTGGTTATAGGCAAACGCGGGGAGATGGCCGAGGTAAAACAGAAAGGGATGGCGCAGGCCGATCGGGCGTTCGAGCAGCGAATCCCGAGGGATCAGGCTGAACAGGAGGTCGGTGCGCTGGAAGGTGACGTCGAGTTGTTCGGCCAGGAACGAACCGAGCGGAAGGGTCACGCCGAGCTCCTCCGGAGCAAGGCGAGCGCAAAAAGCTCCTCCGGGTCCGTGTACCATTGCGCGATCGAGAGCCCAGCCTCGGCCGCCGAGGCGCCGAGCGAGGCGCGCGTGAACTTGCAGGACAGCTCGGTGCGGACCTCCGCGCCCTCGTCGAGGTCGAGCCCGAGACCGAGGGCAGAAACCAGCACCTTTTGCTTGCGTTTCGCGACGAGGCGCATCTCGATCCAGGCATTGTCCGGATCGTAGAAGGCGCGGTGCGCGAAGGATGTCGGGTCGAAATTGGCGCCGAATCGCTGGTTCAGCACGGAGAGCACGTTCAGGTTGAAGGCGGCCGTGACGCCCTCGGGATCGTCGTAGGCGGCCTCGAGCCGCGCCGGATCCTTCACGAGGTCGACGCCGAGGAGCAAGGTGTCCGAGCCGTCCATGCCCCGCGCGAGCTCCGTGAGGAACGAGCGTCGCTCGTCCGGGTGGAGGTTGCCCACGGTGCCGGCGAAAAACACGACGAGGCGATGGCCCGCGGGGCCGAGGCGGCCGAGGTCGGTCATGAAATCACCGACGATGCCGCGGAACACGAACTCGGGGTAATCGGCGGAGAGACGATCGATCGACTGGAGCAGGAAAAGCTCGTTGATATCAAGCATCGTACAAGCACCATTTTTCGAATCCTCGCCCCAGGCTTCGAGCAGGAGCCGGATCTTCCGGCCGGCGCCGCTACCGAGTTCGACGATGCGTTTCGGGCGCGCGGAGGCCACAATTCTTGTTGCGAACTCCTCTAAGATGGCGATCTCTGTGCGTGTTTGATAGTACACGGCAAGTTCGGTGATCT
>JANMGF010000943.1:0-9381 GCA_031374535.1 Polyangium sp. (in: bacteria) | reverse complement strand
CGTACACCGAGGCGATCGAGGTCTTGGAGAAGTCGGGCGTGACGTTCGAGTACCCGGCCAAGTGGGGCGCGGGCCTGCAGACGGAGCACGAGCGGTACCTGACCGAGGTGTACGCGAAGAAGCCCGTGATCCTGACGGACTACCCGAAGGACTTCACGGCCTTCTACATGCGCCTGAACGACGACAAGAAGACCGTGCGCAACATGGACGTGCTCGTGCCGCAGATCGGCGAGATCATCGGCGGCAGCCAGCGCGAGGAGCGCTACGACGTGCTCCTCGAGCGTATGCAGGAGGCCGGTTTGAAGCAGGAGGACTACGCGTTTTACCTCGACCTCCGCAAGTACGGCACGGCCCCGCACGCCGGCTTCGGCCTCGGCTTCGAGCGCCTCGTCCTGCTCTGCACGGGCATGGGCAACATTCGGGACGTCATCCCGTTCCCGCGCACGCCGGGTCACTGCGAGTTCTGATCCCCCGATGAGGGAGCCCAGCAGGATTCGGGCTCCCTTTTTTACGGCCAGATATGTGCACGCATGCAACTATTCCAAATGTGCACATGAAGGCGGAGGACCGACGCGCGCTCCTGGAGAGCATCCACGCCACGCGGATCGCGATGGCGCGTGACTTTCTGGTGAATGCCATCGCCTCGCTCGACGAGGCCGACCTGACGTTGCTCCAGCTCGGCGTGCTCCTCGTGCTGGACGACGGTGAACCACGCACGCTGAAGGAGCTCGCCGAGCTCGTGGGCCGCTCGCCCTCCGCGACGAGCCGCCTCGTGGATCAGCTGGTGCGGCGCAAGCTGCTGAGCCGCCAGGAGGATCCCGAGGATCGGCGCGCGCGGCGGGTCTCGCGGAGCGCACGGGGCGCGCGGCTCGTCGCCGATCTCATGGAGCGGCGCACGGAGGCGCAGCTCGGGTTGATGGAGGCGCTCTCGAGCGAGGAGCGCGCCCTCGTGATGCGGGCCTTCGCCGTCATGGGCGAGGCCGCGCGCAAGTCGACGAAGAAGGAAGCCCGACGATGACGACACAAGACACGGTGATTCCGCTCTCGGCGCTCGATCGATCCTCGCTCCCCCTGGCCGGTGGAAAAGCCGCGAACCTCGGCGAGATGATCCGCGCCGGCGTCCCGGTCCCGCCCGGCTTCGTCCTGACGACCGACGCCTTCCGCGCAGCAGCAAAAGCCGCAAACATCGGCCCCGCGCTTCTGGTGCTCGCCTCGGTGGATCCAACCGATCGCGCGCGTCTGGCGACGCTCGCCGCCGAGATCCGCGCCGCGCTCTCGGCCGTGCCCGTGCCCGACGCGATCGCCGAGGCGTGTTTTCGCATGTACGAGACCGAGCTCGGCGGGGCGCCCGTGGCCGTGCGTTCGTCGGCGACGGCGGAGGATCTGCCGGACGCGAGTTTCGCCGGGCAACAGGACACCTACCTCGGCGTGATCGGCAAGGACGGGTTGCTCGACGCCGTTCGCCGTTGCTGGGCGTCGCTCTTCACCGAGCGTGCTGTCGTGTATCGCGCGGATCGAGCGATCGATCCCCGCGACGTGTCGCTCGCGGTCGTCGTGCAAACCCTGGTTTTTCCGCGCGCGGCGGGCGTGTTGTTCACGGCGAACCCCGTGACGGGCAGGCGCCGCGAGGCCGTGATCGATGCGGCGCCGGGCCTCGGCGAGGCGGTCGTGAGTGGCGCGACGAACCCCGATCACCTCGAGGTCCGCGTGGACACGGGCGAGATCGTCGTGCGCCGCCTCGGCGACAAACGCGTTGTGATCGAGGCGCTGCCAGGCGGAGGGACGCGCCACGAAGAGCGCGCGGATGGCTCGGCGGAGGCCTGCATCTCCGACGTGGAGGCACGTGCGCTCGCGGCGATGGGCGCGCGCGTCGAGGCGCACTTCGGCGCGCCGCAGGACATCGAGTGGACGATCGATCGGGAGGGCCGGATCCACCTCGTGCAGTCGCGCCCCGTCACCACGCTTTTCCCGATCCCCGAGGGCCCGTGGTCCTCGGCGAGTGATCTGCGCGTGTACTTCAGCTTCAACGTGGCGCAGGGCGTCTTCCGACCGTTCTCGCCGATGGGTCTCCAGGTCTGGCGCGCGTTCACGGGCTCTGCGGCGCGGAGCCTGGGGCTCTGGGACGGTGATCCCCTCGACGGAGCGCCTCTCTGGGGCGTCGGGGCGCATCGCCTTTTCCTCGACGTCACGGGGCTCTTCCGCGATCCGCTCGGCCGGCGCCTCTTCGCCTTCGCCTCGTCGAGGATGGAGGCCCGCAGCGGCGTCGTGTGGAGCGCGCTCGCCGACGACGAGCGGCTCGGGATGGTGCACACGCCGCGATGGAAGATCGCGCGCGCCGCGGTGCGTGCGCTCGTGCGAACACGCGCGCCCGTGACGCTCGCGCGTGCCCTCGCGAACCCGGAGGCGGTGCCCGGTCGTATCGCCGAGAAGGTCGACAACGCGATCGCGCTCGCCGAGGTCCCCGCGGGATCGCCGCCGTCCGCATACGTCGACGCGGTGGAGCGAATGCTCTCCCAGGGCGTCGCGCCGTTCATCTTCACGGGCCTCCCGAGCATCGCCGGCGCGCTCGTGGCCATGACGGTCCTCCGCCGCGCGCTCGCGGGCCTCGTGAGCGAGGACGAGATCCACACGCTCTTGCGGTCGCTGCCGAACAACCCGACGACGGAGATGGATCTCGAGCTCTGGTCCCTCTCGCGCCGCGTGGGCGCGGACGCGGATTCGCGGGCGGCGCTGCGCGGGGAGGCGCCTGCGTCGCTCGCGAAACGTCACGCCGACAAATCCCTACCGCCCGTCCTTCAGCGCGAGCTCGAAGCGTTTCTCGTGCGCTGGGGCGCGCGGGGCGTCGCGGAGATCGACATCGGTGTGCCGCGATGGCGTGACGATCCGACGCACATCCTCGGCAGCCTCGCGAACTACCTCTCGCTCGGTGAGGACGCGGTCCCGCCCGACGTGGCCTTCGAGCGTGGCGCGCGCGAGGCGGATCGAAAGGCGGACGAGCTCGTCGAACGAGCGCGCGAGAAGGGTCTTCTTCGTGGCGAGGTCGCGCGTTTCACGGCGAACCGCGTGCGTAGGCTCATGGGCGCGCGCGAGGTGCCGAAGTTCGGGATCGTGCGAATCATCGCGCATGGTCGTGCCCTGCTGCTCGAAGCCGGCCGGCTGCTGGTCCGCGAGGGCAAACTCGCGGCGGAGGACGACGTCTTCTACCTGGATCTGCGCGAGTTACGCCGTGTCACCGAGGGCCAGGACCTCACCACGCTCGTCGCCGAGCGCCGCCGCAGCATGCAGCAAGAGCTCGGCCGCAAGCACGTGCCGCGTATCTTGCTCTCGGACGGGACGGAGCCCGAGGTGCTGGCCGCAGCGGCGTCGAGCGAGGGAGGTTTGTCCGGCACGCCCGCCTCGGCCGGACGTGTCACCGGCAAGGCGCGCGTGGTGATGGACCCGGTCGGCGCGAAGATCGAGCCGGGCGAGATCCTGGTCGCGCCGTCGACGGATCCCGGCTGGACACCGCTGTTCCTGACCGCGGGAGGGCTCGTGATGGAGATGGGCGGGAGCATGTCGCACGGCGCGGTGGTGGCGCGCGAGTACGGGATCCCGGCCGTCGTGGGCGTCGCCGGGGCGACGGCGAGGATCACGACGGGGCAGGTGATCACGGTGGATGGAGGGGCGGGGCGGGGGGGGGTGGAGGGGTAGACGCAGCGCGTGTAGAGTCGCGCGGCCATGCGGATCGTGTCGTTCTGGGCCAAGGGATACAGGAGTCTCAGGGACGTCCGCATCGACAACCTTGGGCCATTCAACGTGTTCTACGGGAGGAACGGGTCGGGGAAGTCGAACGTGCTGCAAGCGCTCGAGACGCTTTTTGGTCTCGCGAGGATCGTGGCGCAAGGGCATCTCGGCGAAGACCGCGTCGAGCTTGCAAAGACTGCTGTGCAAACCGGAGTCATCGGCAAGCGCGATCTGTGCGCTCACAGTGAGTCGAGGAGAATCGTCCTTGGGGCTGCGATTACTGGAACTGAAGGAAGCGTGTCCGTGATGTCGGCCAAGACCAAGTCCGTGTTCGAGTTCGACGTGGTACCGCTGTCCGATTTGACGCTGGAGGTGGTTTTGGACTGGACGATCGGTGAGGAGCCCACCCTGAAGATCTCCGAGTTCTACGCTTCCAATAGAGATCTCTTGAGAGAATGGGTGGGGTTCAACGAGGTGATTGGCCTTGCCTCTGACGACAGGGACGTCGAGTACGAGTACCATCGCAACCGAATACGCGCGGTCCTCATCGACGCGCTCCCCATGCGAGCTTTGGGTCTGGTAAGCGCCGAGCGAACGCCTCGCGTCGAGAGACTGGCGGCGCCACCCGAGAGTGAGGACGTTGTTGCCTGGCACCTTCGCGAGGGCAGGGTCAAGAGCGCTCTATTTGCTGCACAAAGCAATCCTAACCCCGAGGTGCGCAGGAAGCTGGCAGCTTTCCGGAAAGTGCTCGCGGGTCCGCCGTTACATCGCCCGCCGTTCGATCCTGTCCAGGATCCGCGGTCGGGAGAAGTCGATCTGCGCGAGCAACTGCCCGAGCCCAATCCGGATGGCAAGGATGTCTCCATTGATCTCGCGGGCCTTGGCATCGCGCAGGTCTACGCGATCCTTGCTCAGTGCATGCTACGTGGGGCCCGAACCATTGGCATCGAAGAGCCTGAAGCACATCTCCACGCGCCCACGAGCGGCAAGGATCTCCGCCAGCTACTCAAGCGTCTTGTCGACGAAAAATACATCGATCAGCTCTTCATCGCGACGCACTCGAACCTCTTCGATCTCGACGAAACCGGCTACTTCGACGTCTCCCTGAAGGACGGCTGCACCGTCATCGAGCGCGCCGAGCTTACCCGCATCGATCGCGATCATCTCTACGAACCCGGGCCCGCGAAGCACGCACTCCTCCGCATGCTCGAGTATATCCCCGCCGAAGAGGTCATCTTTCGGCGCCCCGATGGATCACCGATCCTCATCGACGAGATGGTGAAGCTGCTCCAGGAAGACGATGACATGGCGGTCGAGTTCTTGAAGGACCTGCACGGCGCTGCGATGCGTCTGCTGAAGGCGAAGACCAAGCGAGTGCCGGGGGCCTGATGTCGCGCGTGCTCGTCTTCGCCCCCTGGATTGACGGGGACGTGGCGCTCTGGAACAGCCGGTGGATCGCAAGGCAAACGACGCAACGCCTCGTGTCTCCTCGCGTGATCGAGGACCACGAAGCGCTGCGGAACACGCTCTTAGAGAATACGGGCGAAAGCGAGTACCTCGGTCTTCACTGCCTCGCCGAGGCTCTCGTCGACCGCATGGTCACGAGCCGCTGATCACCCGCTCTACCTCTTCTCGCTGAGCTGCTTCACATGCTGGAGCACGCGCAGGTGGATCGCGTGGATCGCTCCATCCGACCAGATCGCCCAGTACATGTTCGGGGCCATCTCTAGTTCGTACCACGTCGTCCCTTCGAGCCGCGTTCGCCCGCCCGGAAGCTCTGTCAGCAAGAACTGACCTCGCTTGGACCTCAAACTACCGTCGAGGTGCGGCGCGTGTACGTACTGGAACGGGCTCCACTCCTTCATCGCGTGCGGCTGCTTCGCCACGTCGAAGGCCAGACGGTTCGGTTTGTCCCAGACCGTGATCGGCTCGACGAACGGGCCGGTCGAGAACTCGCAGTACCGCACCGCGCCCACGCCTTCGCCCTCGAGACGTGCGCGCACCGGGTACGCGATGCCCGTGTGGAAAAACCACTCCGCCGGCGGCGCGAGCTCACCGAAGCCGATCACGTTTTCCCATACGCGATCCGGCGGCGCCTCCACCTCGATCACCGTCTTCACCTCGCGCAGATCCGGCGTCACGACCGCCGCCTCCGCGCCCACGAGCCCCGGCAGCGCGAGCACCGCCGCCGCCGCGTGCGAACGAGGCGTCCTCGCCTGCAGCGCGATCGCGCGGCCCAGGATCGCCCCGATCACCGCGACCACACCCGCGATCGGCGCGGCCATCACGAGGCACACGAGGCCCTCCAGCGCGAAGAGCAGCATCGCTCCACCCGTGATGCCCACCGACAAACACGCGACCGCCACCGCGCGCCCGATCGGCTGCGGCGCGTCGCGGTTCAAGAGGAACGAGCTCACCGCGCCCATCACGAAGGGCGTCACGAAAAACAACGACAGGCCGTACAGGTTCAGCGCGTACACGCTGATACCCGCCATCCCGAGCCCCACCGCGACCGCCGCCACCACCCCGAGCAACGCGCTCCGCAGCGCCCCCTCGATCTTCGGCTCGATCCGACCCTGGGGACCCGACGCGCGGTACGGCGACGTCGGATCCGGCTTCCACGCGTCCGCGCGATCCGGGATCGCCGCGAGCACGATCATCGCGAGGTAGTTGATCACCGGCACGAGGAACGTGAGGCCCACCCACGGCGACAGGCCCGCGCTCGCCGCGCGCCGGATGCTCATCGACATCCCGATCCACAGGAACGGAAGCGTCGCGACGGCCATCGCCACGAAGAGCCACTCCGGCGCGTTCGGCACGCTCTGCGTCCGCAACGTCAAGATCGGGCTCAGGTACGAGAGCGGCGACCAGAGGACGCCCGACGCGAGGTACACGAGCAGCGCGTCGAGGCCGTACTTCACGACCATCAACACGGCGCCGGTGATCAGATAAGCGCGCCGTCCGACGGGGGCCTCGAGGCCGAACCAGAGCCTCGCCACCTCACGCACGCGTGAACGTGGGCGGGACGAGGGAGGGGTGTCACTCATGGCCGCGCATTATGCGGGAGAACCCAGCGCCACACGCAAAGACTCTGCGACGCGCGCCATCTCCTCGTCGCTCGCATACCGCGCGCGAGGCCAGAAAAATCCCCGCAAACCATCCTTCTTGCGCCGCGGGATCACGTGCACGTGCAGGTGCGGCACGCTCTGGCTGATCTTGTTGTTCATGGCGACGAACGAACCCTCCGCCGCGAGCGCGGGTTCGATCGCGCGAGCCAAGCGTTGCGTTGCCCTGAAGAGAGGCGCGATCGAGGGCTCGGGCAGGTCGAGCAACGTGGGGACGTGGGCGCGCGGAACGACGAGGCAATGGCCTGGAAAAAGCGGGCTGCGATCGAGGAACGCGAGCACCTCGGGCTCGTCGAGCACGAGATGGGCAGGAAGCTCACCGGCCGCGATACGGCAAAAGATGCAGGCGTTGGCCATGGAGGAGCTCCGACCTGACGGAGACGTCTACGACCTGCGGTACTCCATCTTGCGCGGGATCATGCCGCTCTTCGTGATCATCTCGAAGGCTTCCTTCTCGAGGAGCGGGTGCACGCCCTTCGGCGACACGCCCCCGGGGATCTTCTTCTTCGTGATGAACGACGCGAGGTACTGCGGGTTGATCGCGGAGAGCTGACGCAGGACCTGCTTCATCCGCTTCGTGTCGTTGGTCCAGGCGTAGGCGAAGGCGCGCGAGCGGAGCAGCTGCGGCTTGATGTCGGCGAACGTCGCGTCGTTCGGATCGAGCGCGTCGAGCAGCTCCACGGCCTTCTTCGCCTGACCCCCGCGCGCCCACGCTTCGCCCACGATCGCCGCGATCGTCGCGCGGCTCTTCGCGTCCTTGTGCCGGCCGAGATCGATCTTGTCGACGAGGCCCTTGGCCGCCTCGGTCTCGCCGAGCACGAGGTGGATCATCGCGCGTTGGGCCCGCGCCTCGTCCGCGACGGGAGGCATCACGCGGTCGAGCTTGATGCCCTCCAGCGTCGCGAGCGCCTTCTTCGGATCCTCCTGCAGCTCGAGCTGCGCGCGGGCGAACACGGCCGCGGGGTCGTCCTTGCCGTACTCGCTCTCGAGCTTCTCGATCGCATCCTTGCGCGCCTCGGGCGTGTCCGCGCCACGAACGAGGTTCGCCACGGCGCGCGTGCGCCTCGCATACCGGAGCACCCAGACGACCAGCGCAGCCACGGCGATCGTGACGACCAGCGCCACCACCTTCGGGATCCAGCCCGAGATGAAGAGCGCGATGATCCACACGATCGCGAGCGGAAGGCCGATCCGGACCGCGAGCTTCTTCGGCTCGAGCATCGCGAGCGGATCCGGCGGCGCTGCCTGTTTCTCGCGGGTCGACGCGATGAGCGCCTCCCGCGCGTCTTTCGCGCTCGCCGGTTTGGCCGCGGCTTTCGGCTTGTCCGCGGTCTTTTTCTCCGCGGCTTTCGGCTTGTCCTGGGTGTTGCTCTTCGGCTTGTCGGACGTCTTCAAGGCGAGCGCTTCATACCACGTGCCACGGAAAACAGCAGCGCAGCCCCTCCCGACTTCTTCAGCCTGGGGAACCTGCTTCGGTCTCGGGCGGCTCGACCTTCACGTCCGGGCGCGCCTTCGCCTTCGGCGGGTGCGTCGACATGGGATCCGACAGGCCCATCGTCGACTCGCGGAAGTGCAGGAAGATGGTCTGGGCGATCGACATGCACGGCACGGCGAAGAGCGCGCCCGTGATCTGGAAGAAGTGTTCGCCCACGAGCAGCGAGAAGACGACGAGGACCGGGTGGATCTTCGCCGCGTCGCCGATGATCTTCGGGTTCAGGAAGTTCGCCTCGAGCTGGTGGATGCCCACGATCCAGGCGAGCACCCCGACCGCCGTCATGGGCGACTGGGTCAGCCCGACGAGCACCGCCGGGACCGAGCTCAGGATCGAGCCGAAGATCGGGATGAGCGACATCACGGCCGCGAGGATCGAGAGGATCGGCCAGTACTTGAGGTGAAAAAGCCAGAAGCCGATCGCCGAGAGCACGCCGTTGACGAGGCAGATGAGCAGCTGCCCACGCACGACGCCGGAGAGGCCCCGATCGAGCCTTCGCATGAAGCGCTCGAACGTGTGGTGCGACGTCGGGTCCCAGAGATCGCGGAAAAACGCGAGGATCTTCTCGTGGGTCAGGATGATGTAGCCCGCGAGCATCAACGTCATGAAGAGGTTGAAGACCCCGCGCGAGATCGCGCCCGCGATCTTCTGGCCGATCTGGAGCACGAGCGTGGCGTTCTGGCGCAGGTAGAGCAGCGCCTTGTCGAAGCCTTCGCGGAGCACGGCCGCGCTCGAGATGCTCTTCGGCTCCTGGTTGACGATCTCCCAGGTCCCGCTCTGCACCTCGTGGATTCGTAGATCCTCGCTCACGAAGACGTCGTACGAGCCGTCGTCACGCTTGACGAGGCGCAGCGGCGGACGCTCCTCGGTCTTCAGCGGATCCGCGGCAGAGATCTCCGCGCCTGCGTTCGGCGTGGGCTCCGGCGGGGCTTGATCCGGGGACCTCTGACCGCCCCAGCGCACGAGACGCGAGTCGATCGCCGGCAGCCACTCGTTGCGCACCTTGCGCGTGAGGTTCGGCCACTCGGCCGCGAGCGCCTG
>JANMGF010000919.1:0-3180 GCA_031374535.1 Polyangium sp. (in: bacteria) | reverse complement strand
TGCAGCGCCGCCGCCAGCGCGAAGCTCTTCTTGTCATCGAAATGGTGGTAGAACGAGCCGCGCGGCGCGTTCGCACGCTCCAGGATCGCGTTGGTTCCCGTGAAATCGTACCCCCCCATCAGGAACAGATCGATGCCCGCCTGGAGGAGCGCTTCGCGTGTATCGCTTCGGCCTGCCATGGCGGTGCAGTGTAGCAGACCGATGTGGACGAACACGCCTAGACAGATCAGTCTATCGCATCGCATCGCTCCGTCGATCTCGAGCCCACAAGGAGGCCTGCGCACGAGGGTCGCCATCCCCCGCCGCCCCCGCCCGCCAGCAAGTCCGACCTCCCGCGGGCCTCGTCGACCAGGCAAACAGGTGAACTTACGTCGTGGTGGCGTGTAGATGTGGAACGAGGGGGACGGGTCGATGAGGCTGCTTGCCCTCGGCGAGAGTACGGTACTGCACTTTCCTGCGCGGCGCGGGGTGTGTTGGCCGGAGGGTTCTGGATCTGTGTTGTAGACCGGAATGGCCTGTGAGATATGTGGTCTCATGGGCGTTGGGGGGCGGGGACGATCCTATAGGTGTGGTCATGTATCTTCTGCGAAAGCTGTTGTGGGTAGACTGCATTGCTGGCGCGCTCGTCGGGGTCATCGTGCTGACGCTCAGCGAGTGGCTCAGCCACTTGCATGCATTGCCACGAGGACTTCTGCTTTTGAACGGCGTCGTCAATTGCGTCTATGCTTCGTACTCCTTCTCGCTCGCCGTTCGGGCGAACCGGTCGAAGTACTTGATCAACCTGCTGGTGGGCGCCAACCTGACATGGTCAGCCGTATGCCTGGTCGTCGCGCTCGCCTTCTTGGAATCAGCCACGGTGTTCGGAATCGCGCACCTGGTCGGCGAGGCTATCTTCGTGGCGGGCTTGGCGGCGTTGGAGTGGAGCCAGCGGGATCAGCTCCTCACGGCAACGTGATCGGCAACAAGAAGCCCATCCCCGGGCGGTGACCTGCCTCTCGAGTACGGCTGGCCCAACGCGTCGGACTTGCGCTGTACCCGCTTCGGCGCGTTTCCACGCCCGCCAGCAAGTCCGACTTGCTCGCTTGCCTCGCCGACCAGGCCCGTCAGCAAGTCCGACCTCCCGCGGGCCTCGTCGACCAGGCCCGTGAGCAAGTCCGACCTCCTCGCTTGCCTCGTCGACCAGGCAAACAGGTGAACTTACGTTGTCGTGACATGTAGGTAGATGTCCGGCGTAAAGTTCTTGCGTTCGCCTGCGCTCTGTTCTTCACTGCGGCGCCATGAGCCTCCCGCGGACCCGCGCACCGCTGTTTCATGCCCGTATCCTCAAGGAGCGCCTTTCAGGACACACCTTTCCAGCGGATCTCGAGGCGCGCCACGCCATCCTCGAGAATTGGGTCCTCGCGCAGCGGGCCGGCAAGCTGGAGACGGCCAAGGAGGTCGAGCTGCACGGGGATTTCCTCGGCGATGTATTCGGCCGCGCGCTCGGGTATCGGACGCGCACCGGCTCGGGCGCGGGGGATTGGGAGGTTTCGGCCGAGCGGACGATGGGGGGCGGCGGAAAGTCGGCGGACGGCGCGCTTGGCTTCTTCGCGCCGGGAAAGCCGGCCGTCGTGCTCGCGCCGATCGAATTGAAGGGGGCCAAGCAATCGCTCGACCACGCGATGGGCCGGGTCCACACGCCCGTACAGCAAGCCTGGGATTACGCGAACCACTCGCCCGGGTGCCGCTGGATCCTCGTCTCCAATTACAAGGAGACCCGCCTTTACAGCACGGCGCGCACGCCCGAGGTGTATGAGAGCTTCTTGCTGGAGGAGCTTTCGGACATCGAGGCGTTCAAGCGTTTCTATTTCCTCCTCGCCCGCGAACACCTGCTACCCGCCGCGCCTGGCGGCGTTTCGTTCGTCGACGAGCTGCTCGCCGCCTCCGGAAAGGCCGAAGCGGAGGTTACCCAGAAGCTTTACGTGGAGTACCGGGACCTGCGCAAGAAGCTCTACCAGGACCTCTGCCGGAGGCACTCGAACCTCCCCCCGGCCGACGTGCTCCAGTATGCGCAGACCATCCTCGATCGGATCCTGTTCATTGCCTTCGCCGAGGATCGGGGCCTCTTGCCGAAGGAGACGATCAAGGACACGTGCGAATATCGCAATAAGTTCCAGCCGGTGCCGGTGTGGCAGAACTTCTGCGCCGTGTTCCGGTGGATCGACAAAGGCCACCAGGCGCAGCGTTTTCCCGAGTACAACGGCGGGCTCTTCGCGTCGAACACGAACATCGACGAGCTGGAGGTCACCGACGAGATGTGCGCCGAGTTCAAGAAACTCGCGGCGTACGATTATCGAGATGATGTGTCGGTCGACGTGCTCGGGCACATCTTCGAGCAATCGATCACGGACCTGGAAGAGCTGCGGGGCAATTCGGGGATCGTCCTGCCCGATCAGCCGAAGCTCTCGCGACGCAAGTCCGAGGGGATCTTCTACACGCCCGCGTTCATCACACGTTTCATCGTCGAACAGACGCTCGGGCGGGTGTTCGAGGAGCGGTGGCAGGCGGCCCTGGCCGCGCACGGGCCCGGAGCGAAGAAGCTGAAGGAGGGCTCGGCGGCGTGGACGGCAGCGTGGACGGCGGCGTACGAGGCTTATCGGGAGGACATCAAGACGATTCGGGTGCTCGATCTCTCGTGCGGCTCGGGCGCGTTTTTGATCGCGGCGTTCGACGCGCTGTCGCGCGAATACGAGCGCGTGAATGCCGAGCTGGCAGAGCTGAACAAGGGGCAGGTCACCATCTTCGATCTGACGAAGACGGTGCTCAACAACAACCTGTTCGGGGTCGACGTGAACGCGGAGTCCGTCGAGATCACGAAGCTGTCTCTATGGCTCAAGACGGCTGAGCGCGGGCGGAAGCTGACGTATCTGGATAGCAATATCAAATGGGGCAACAGCATCGTGGTCGATCCGATGGTCGACTCGCTTGCGTTCGACTGGAAGACGGGCGAACAGGTAAGGCCGATCTACGATCTGCCGACGGCGTCGGAGGCCGCGGAAATCAATGCGCGGTGGCGTGAAAAGTTCGACGTGGTGATCGGCAACCCGCCGTACGTGCGGCAGGAGCTCTTGATGAAGATCAAGGATCACCTGGAGACGAAGTATCAATCGTATCATGGGATGGCTGATCTCTTCGTGTACT
>JANMGF010000892.1:0-2602 GCA_031374535.1 Polyangium sp. (in: bacteria) | reverse complement strand
CGATCACGAGGAGCCGACGCACGGCCGCCATCGCCTTCGCGTAGTTCTTGTCACGCGTATACGCGACGATCAGCGCCCGGAGCACCCGAGGATCGTCGCCGGCCCGTTCCGCGAGGGCCGCGAGCGCCGTGACGCCTTTTGTCCGGGCCGCATCGAGCTCCTCCGGCGAGACACCCTTCGGCGCAGGCTCCTTCGTCGCGAGAGGCGCCGACGCGGTGATCACCGCCGCTGCATCCTCCGCGGAGCCCGCGTCGCCCGTTTGCGCGACGGACACGTTCTCCTCGAGCGCGTCGATCGGCCCCGAGCCGCGGAGCACGATCGCGAGCACGAAGATCGCGACGACACCGACGAGCCCGAGGCCCGCGAGCAGCACGACCCTTGCGCCCCGGCCCGTCGCCGGTGCAGGGCGCGTTTTCGGAGCGGCTCCGGGCAGAGCCGGCGCGTACACGGTGGCTGCCTCGCCAAGCGCGCCGCGCGGAGCTTCGTGCCCGGAACCCGAGGAGGACCCAGCGCCAGTCATTCAGCCACGTATGATAAGGGCGACACGCGTGTCGTTACCATGCACTCGACGCCCGCATGCCGGATGCCAGGGCGCGAAACGTCCACGCGCCTCGATGCGCGAGACGGTCGCGGCGTTGCCACGAGGAAACGGAGGGGCAGGGGAGGGAAAACGAGCGAAGCGCGGGCGGCTCGGGAGGCAGCCGCCCGGCACGGATCAGTCGTACTCGTCGCCGCCTGCGGGGGGCTTGGGCGCTGCCGGCGGCGGCTTGGCCGTCTCGGCCGGCGTCGTCGCAGGCTTGGGCTCGGGCTTGGGCTCGGGCTTGGGCTCGGGCTTGGGCTCGGTCTTGGGCGCCGTCTTGGGCTCGGGTTTGGGCTCGGTCTTCGGGGGCTCGACCGCGGGCGCCGCCGACGCGGCGGGGGGCGCCGCGCTCGCGGAGGCCGGAGGCTCGGGGGCCGCCGAGGCCGAAGCCGCAGGCACGACCTCGGGGGTCGGCGCGGGCGTCGGCGCGGTCTTGACCTCGGGCTTGACCGTGGGCGCGACCTGCGGGGTGGGCGCGGGCGGGGTCTCGTTTTTCCCCTGGCCGAGCGCCAGGAAGAGGCCTCCGCCGATCGCCGCGGCGATGAGCAGGATCGTCAAGACCCGTCCACCACCACCACTCTCCTCGACGGGCTCCGGGGGCGGCGGCGCTGCCTTGGCGACGGCGGCCTTGGGCTTGGTGCTCTTGCCCTCGCCGTCCTTCGACTTCGTGCCGCGTTGGTCGACGGTCTTGGCGTCGCGGCGCCCTTCACCGTCGCTCTTCTTCGCGGGGGTCGACGCGGCCTTGGTCTCGGCCTTCTTGTCGGCCTTCTTTTCCTCGGCCTTGGGCTCCTCGGCCTTCTCGTCGGCCTTGGGCTCCTCGGCCTTCTCGTCGGCCTTGGGCTCTTCGGCCTTCTCGTCGGCCTTGGGCTCCTCGGCCTTCTCGTCGGCCTTGGGCTCCTCGGCCTTGGCTTCGGCCTTGGGCTCCTCGGCCTTGGGCTCGGGCTTCTTCTCCTCGACCTTGGGCTCGGCCTTCTTCGCCTCGGCCTTCGGCGCTTCCTTCGCGAGCTCGATCTTGCCGCCGCTCATGTCGTCGAGCGAGCTTCCCGTGCCCGCGAGCGCCTGCTGCAGGAGCTCGGCGGCCTGACGCATCACGGTGCGCTCCTCGGGCGGAGGCATGTCCGCCTCGGGGGTCGTGGACGGGAAGAACCCACCACCGCCGCTCGCCTCGGGCTTTTTCTCCGTGGTCGCCGTCGGCCTGCCCGCGGCCTTCGCCGCAGCGCCGACCGCGCCGAGCCCGAGCATCGTCGATGCGCGCGGACCCGCCTTCGCAGAAGCCGCGGTAGGCGCCGGCGTCGCTCCATCGCCCTCGTCGCTCGCACCTTCGGGCCTGCCCGCGTCGTACGCGTTCGGGCCGCCCTTCTGGTTGTCGACGAGGCGCTGGATCATCGACTTCGAGTCGTCGTCGATCTTGATGAACTTGACGCCCATGCCGCCGGGCGATTCGTCCGAGGCTTGATCCGTATCGCGCTTCCAGACGACGCGACCCACGCCGCTCAGCACGGCCTTCTCTTCCTGGATGCGGATCTCGAACTTGAGCAGCGTCCCGGGCGGGAAGGGCGACGGCGTCTTGATGAAGATGCCGCCCTTGCTCACGTCATGTGAATGGTTCTCGATGAACTCGTCGACGGTCGCGCTCTTGTAGCGCACAGTCATCGAGAGCACCTTCGCCCGCGGGTCCTTACGAGTGTCCTCAGCCATCAGGGTAGAGCTCCCATCTCGATCAACGAAACGTCGCTCCGGGTCGCCCCGGCGCGAGTAACGGCGCGGATGTTACCTTGAGGCCGGGTACAAACCCAACTACGTTGTAACACTCGACGGCAGGAATCTTTTCCGCGTCCTCGTTCGCGCCGAACCGTCCGCACGAGCCCGCTCGCCGATCCCGACGATCGAGCGCGCGGCGACACACGGCTCACCTCTACCAAGAGATATCCCTCCGCATGTTGGCTCGGGATCACTTCCGCGCACACGGACGAAAGCGCATGGAGCTCGAGGCGACCCTCCTCGATCAGGAGGGCCGCGCCG
>JANMGF010000891.1:0-2069 GCA_031374535.1 Polyangium sp. (in: bacteria) | reverse complement strand
GCCGCGCGAGGCCCTCGGCGCGCGCAACCTCGGCCTCGGCGATACGCAGATCCGGCGTGCGTGTCTCGATGAGGTTCATGGCCTCGCGCCAGTTGCCGAGCGTCTTCGAGGCAGGCGCGACCGGCGCGAGGAGCGGATCCGCGACGTCGATCGAAGGAGGCGCGGCCGGAACCGGCGCAGGTTGATCGGGCGCGGCGGGGCTCGGCTGCGGAGTCCGGGGCTCGGGCTGCTGCGCGGCGAGCGGGGCAGAGACGAGCAAGAAGAACGAGAGAAGCGGCGTGGCGAGCGAGGCTCGGACCCGACGAGGACGGAGCATGGCGCTTCGATGTACCACGCTGCGGGCGACGACAAGCAGGAAGCTCGATCGAGCAGCAGTTAGTCGCGCGCGCCGGGCCTCTGGCGGGCCCGCTGCTTCTTCGGTTTGCCGCGTCGTTCGCGGGACGAGGTCTCCACGGACTCCGGCGCGCCGGCGTCGAGCCAGCGCCAGAGGGCCATCTGATCGGCCGTCGCGCCGCGGCGGATGGCGCGTTTCATCACGCGCTTGGCGAGGACGAGCTTGCCGCAACGCGCGAGGGCGTGGGCGTAACTCGCGGCGATATCGGCCTCCTCGCGCTCGGCCTCGCTGGCGCGGGCGAGCAGGGGGAGGGCGTCGTGCGGTCGATCGAGGGCCACGTCGTAGAGATGCCCGAGGTTGTGGGCGTACCAGGGGTTCTCCGGCGAGAGCGCGAGGGCCCGCTCGTAGGCGCGCGTGGCATACCGGAAGTTCCGGAGGAGCGACTGCGCGAGCCCCATCACGGCCCATGCCCCGTCGTCGCGCGGGTCGTACGCGAGGACCTTGCGGGCGAAGAGCGCCGCGCGCCACGGGTCGTGCTCGACGCCAAGCTCGGCGAGCTGCCGATGGGCCGCGACCCACGCCTCGCTGCCCTGCTCGGCGATGTGGGTGATGCGCGCGAGCAGGGGCAGGATGTCTTCGACGCCGAGACCCGCGGCGATCGCGCCGTCGACCTCCCGCCGGAGCCTCCCGACCTCGTCGTCCGATCCGCGCCGCGCCATATCCAAGGGGATACGACCTTCACGCGCGCAGAGCCAGCAGGGGTTTCGGACAGGGGATCCCATGCCCCGAGCGTCGACCCGGGGCGGAGGACGCCGCCGAGCCCCCTTCAGGGCTCGACGGTGCCGGCCGCGTCCGCGTCGGTATCGCCGCCCGCGCCGCCTCGTTCACGCGCCGGCTCGGCCATCACGGTACGACCGGCGAGGGTCGCCCCCGACAAGCCTGTCACCGCGCGCCCGAGCTCGCTGCGGCGAACGCTGACGAAGGCGTTGCGCTCGCGGACACGGATCCGCTTGACATCGGCCTTGTCGAGGCCGAGCTGGTCGAGCAAGAGCGTCTGCAGATCGGCCGCGCGGATGCCGTCACGGCGCCCCACGCTGACGAAGACCTCGGCGTAGTCCCCGGACGAACCCTCCTGGGGGCGACCGGGATCCGTGTCGTCGAGCGCGCCCTCGCGAGCGATCTCCCGCGTGGCGTCACGCGCGATCTCCCGCGTGACGTCACGCGCGAAGTCGCGCGGGGCCGCTGCCTGGGCCGCATCCCCGAGGATGGGCTCGTCGTCGCCTTCTTCTTCCGGCGGCTGCCAGCTCGTGAAATCGGCGTGACGCACGGGCGTGGCGCCGCGTGCCTTCGGCGGCGGCAGCGGATCGGCCCCGGTCACCGGGATGGACGTCTCCTCGCCTGCACGTGCGCGCGGCGGGCTGGCAGGCGGACGCGGCATCTCGGGTCGGCCCTCGCGACGCCCCCGCGGACGACGCCCCGGCTCGCGCGCCTCGCGGTCCTCACCGGCGGGGCGCTCCTCGCGGCGCGGCCTTTCTTCACTGACGGCGACGGGGCGGGGCTCACGCTCCTCGCGGCGCGGCCTCTCCTCGCGCTCCTCGCGACGTGGCCTCTCCTCACGCTCCTCGCGACGCGGGCGCTCTTCACGCGGCTCGCGTGGCGCCCTGACCTCGGCCTTCGCCGGGGCAGGAGCGGGATCGACGCGCTTCGGCAGGGGAGCGGCGCGACGCGCAGCAGC
>JANMGF010000816.1:0-5202 GCA_031374535.1 Polyangium sp. (in: bacteria) | reverse complement strand
GGGCGGCGCGACGCTGTGGAACGAACACCTGCTCAGAGCTCCGGGGCTTGCCAGGCTTCGAGGCGCCGCCAGAGCGTGGCGAGGAGGTCCGGCGCGAAACGTTTCATCACGTGGACGACCTCGGCCTCTTTCGTCACGGGGACGACGCCGATGTTCCGCTCGACGGCGTGCATGATTTTGTCGGCGACGAGCTCGGGCGGCCCGCCGCGCTCGAGGAGGCGCCGCGCGCGTTCGAGCGCCACGGGCTCGGCGAAACGGCCGTGGCGACGCCCCGCTTCGTGGATGTTCGTCCGGATGAACCCGGGGCAGATCGCTGAGACGCCGATGTGGTGACGACGCAGGTCGGCGCGGAGCGCCTCGGAGAAACCTACGACGGCGAACTTGGTGGTCGCGTATGCGACGACCAAACGCGAGCCCGCGAGGCCCGCGGCGGAGGCGATGTTCACGACGTGACCGCCGCGGCCTCGATCGATCATGCGCGGCACGAAGAAGTGGCAGCCGTGGACGACGCCCATCACGTTGATGCCGAGCACCCAGTTCCAGTCGTCGAGCGTGGTGTCGCGAAGGCCTCCCGCGACGGCGACGCCCGCGTTGTTGACGAGCACGTCGACGCCCTCGAACGTGCCGTGCACCTCGTCGGCGAAGCGCTCCATCGCGTCGGCGCGCGAGACGTCGACCTTGCGCGCGAACGCGCGGCGACCTTGCGCGCGCACGGCGGCGGAGACCTCGTCGAGGGAGGCCTCGTTCACGTCGCAGAGGGCGAGATCGGCGCCTTCACGCGCGAACGTGATCGCCGTCGCCCGCCCGATGCCGCTGCCCGCCCCCGTCACGAGGACAACCTTGCCCGCGAAGCGTCCGTTGCTCATGAAGCACGGAAGCGCCCCGCGGCGCTGGCGTCAAGTCAGGTTCCCAGCGAGGTGAGGAGCGCCTCGACGGCCGGCGGCCAGATCGCCTGCGACTCCGTCAAGAGCTTGCGCTCCTCGAGGACACGGTAGATCGAGAGCGCGCGGCGAAGGTGCGAGCGAGCCTCTTGCCGCTCCGCCGTCGTGCCCTCCGAGAGCACCGTGGCGATGCGGAAGCAGAAGATCGCGTGATCCCCCTGGTACGTGCCCACGTCCGAGCAGTCGTCCGCGAGCGACGCGGCGATCGCGAGGCCTGTACGAAACGAGGCGATCGCGCCCGCAGGATCCCCCATCGCGCGGAGGACGTGCCCGATCCGGCCATGCGCCGCGCCGAGCTCGCGCCGCACCTCGGCGTCGGAGGACGCGGCGGCGGCGATCTCCTCGCGTAACACGAGGCAAGCGCGATACGCGGCGAGCGCCGGAGGTTTGTCCCCCATCGCCCGCAGCACCTCGCCGATGCTCTCGTGGCAACGCGCGACCGCGCGGCGACGCATGAGGTTGTCCGGTGCGGCCTGCGAGAGCTCTTCACGCACGACGAGCGCGGATTCGTAGGCGGCGAGCGCGCCGGGCCCGTCGCCGGCCGCGAGGAGCGCGTCGGCGTATCGATCCCGCGTCACCGCGACGAGCGAGCGATGATCCTCGTCGTCGGGCGCTTCTGCGGCGAGGCGCTCGGCGAGGGTGAGCCCGCGCTGGAAGGCAGCGGCGGCCGCGGCCTCGCGCTCGTCCTCGAGCAGGAAGTCCCCGACCATGACGTGGCAGAGGGCGACGCCCGTGAGCACGCCGGTGACGGCCTCGCGAAAGACCTGCTCGCTGTCCTCTACCCGCGGGACGGCCGCGTCGAGGGCGCGGCCGTCCCGCGGGTAGAGGGTGCGATCCGCGAGAAGGCCACTTTCCTCCGCGGCGCCTCGGCGAGCGCGCACAGGGATCACGACGGCCTTTTTGTCTCGCTCCATGGCGAGCCCCTCGCGGAGCGCCGTCTCCACGCTTCCGCCGGGGGCGAGCGCCTCGGGGCTGACGAGCACGACGATCACGTCGGCGGAGCGCACACGGATGGGCTGCTCGGCCGGAGAAGCGAAAAGCGCGGCTCCCCGGAGGATACCGGCCTCGACGAAGGGGCTCAGCTTGGCACGAAGCTCTTCGCGGATCGCCTCGTCCCCGGGGGCGGCAGACACGAAGACCTCGACGGCGTGATGCATGACGGATGCTCCATCCCATCCTACCAGCCTCCCGGCTTTCACGGCACCCTTCCTGCGCCGTCTTTGAAATGGGGAGATCCGGGCCGATCCCTGGTAAATTCGCCCCCGCCGACGACCAACCCCGAGGACACCGCCCCTCATGCGACTCTCGATCACCGCGATCTCAGCGCAGGAAGGCGCCCCGAGCGCGTCCCCCTGGGCGCTCTTCGGGCGCGCCCTCCGGAACCGCCTCGAACGCGAGGACGCCGCGTTCGATGCCGTGGAGGCCGATCCCAGCCGCGACCTCGCCGAGCAGATCGAAGCCATGCTCGCCGAGCGGCGCCCGGGTCCACGCGACCCGGTGATGCTTTACGTGGCCTGCTCCGTGCTCCTTTCCATCGACGGCGAGCTCTTCCTGTCCCTCGATCCGCAAAACCCGACGATGGGGGACGCGCTCGCGGACGTGGCCGCCGTGATGCGTGAAGGGGCCGCCGGGCCGAAGCTCATCGTGCTCGAGCTCTCCGACGGCAAACTCGGCCTCGATCCCACGCGCGCGGAGGTCCTCGTGCGCGCGGCCGAGGCGGCGATCGAGTCGGACACGACGGGCGTCGAGCTCCTCCTCGGCGCACGCCCGCGCGTGGCCGACGACGCAGGTCTTCCGCTCGCGCAGGCCATCGTCGCCGAGCTCGACGGCATCGAGCGCGGGCGGAGCCTGAACACGCGGGGGCTCTTTGAAAGGCTCGCGCGCAAGCTGCGCGAAACCGTGCCTTGCCTGCATCACGTGCGAGCGAAGGTCAGCTTGGAGCTCATCGCGGGCAAACGCGAGTCGTCGATGATGCCCGCCCAGAGCGCCGAGATGCCGCTCGCCTCGACGCCGACCGCGCCCCCCGCGTTCGAGGCGCCGGATCACGCCGTGTCCGCGTTCCGCGAGATCCACGAGGAAAAGGCGCCCGCGCGGGGTGCGGTCTTTCCGCCGCCGCGCACGTTTCATCCGCCCCCGCTACCCGACGACATCGATCTCACGTGGACCGACGAAGGGGAAGACTGGGGCAGCATGCCGCGCGTCATCCCGCTCGCGCGCCCGCTCGCCGCGCCCCCCGGCGCCTCGCTTCCGCCGCCGCCGCCTGCGGGAAACTTCGGCGCGAGCTCTTCGAGTTACGGGACGGACGGCCCGATCTCGAGCCCCATCTCGGGCCGGGAGATCTCGCCCATCGCGCGCAGCACCATCGACGGCGAGCTGCTTGCGTCCCAGGGCGATGCGACGGGCGCGATCGCCGCGTTCCGCAAGGCGCTCTCGATGCTGGGGCCCGGCGGTGATCCGAACATGCGGGCCGAGCTTTACGTGCGGATCGGCGAGCTTCGTTCGATGCGTGGCGACACCGAGGACGCGATCTCGGACTTCGAGAAGGCCCTCGCGCTCCGGCCGGGACACAGGCCCGCGCTCGAGTCGCTCATCTTGCTTTGCGCCGCCGAGCGTGACTGGCGGGGCGTGATGAGCGCCGAGGAGCGCCTGCTCGCGTCGCTGCCGAGCGACACGATGCGCTTCGAGCGGCTCATCGAGTTCGCCTCGCGCTGGGAGGAGGACGCAGACAAACCGGCGCGGGCGCGGCTGCTCTTCGAGCGAGCGCGCGAGATGCGTCCGCACGATCCGATCGTGCGCGAGCAGATCCGGCGGCTCACGCTGAAGACGCTGCCGCCGGCGCAGAACTAAGCGAGGGGCTCGGCCTCGTACATCTTGATCTGGGCGGTCGTCATGGCCTCGGCGAAGCCCTTGCCCTTGTGGTGCTTGCGGAACAGCTCGGAGCGCGGGTACGCGAGGAACGCCTCGCGCGTCGTCCACCGGGAGACCGCGAGGAGCGCGCCTTCGTCCTTCCAGAGCTCGAAGCCGAGGAACCCTTCGAACGGGTCGAGGTCGTGCACGGTGTCTCGGAACGCCTGCCTCACGCGCTCGAGCTCGCTCGGCGAGGCATGGATGGTGTTGACCACGACGAACATGGCTGTCTCCTTCGAGGCGTGGCGCAGAACGCGCGCGAGACCAAGCTGGCAAGCGACGTTCCACCGTGCGCGCGGAAAAACCTGTAGCATGGTGGGACGAGCGTTTGCCATGACCACCCCCACGAGCCACCTCGCCAAGAAACTCCACATTAAATCCAACACCCGCGTCTTGCTGCTCGGCGCGCCCGAAGGACGCGCGGCCGCGCTCGAGCCCTTGCCCGAGGGCGCGAGCGTGTCGACGACGGCGCAGGGGCCGTTCGACATGGTGCTCCTCTTCGTCCAGAAGTCGAAGGCGCTCGAGAAAGGCGGACCGAAGGCCATGGCCGCGGTGCGCGAGGGTGGGATCCTCTGGATCGCGTATCCGAAGAAGAACTCCAAGGTGGAGACGGATCTCACGCGGGAGGTGGGCTGGAAGGTCATGCACGAGGCCGGCTGGGGCGGGGTCTCGCAGATCGCGATCGACGCGACGTGGTCGGCTATGCGGTTCAGGCCGGAGGCCGCGGTGACGCGCAAGGAAAACTCGGCCGCGGCGCCGGGCGCGAGGAGGACGGGCGTGGCGAGGGCGAAGAGGTCGACGATGATCGTGCCGACGCCTTCGGATCTCGCGTCGGCGCTCTCCAGGAGCGACGCGGCGCGCGCGACGTGGGAGAAGCTGATGCCCTCGCACCGCAAGGAATACGTCGACTGGATCGAGGAGGCGAAGAGGCCGGCGACGCGCACGCGGCGGGTTTCGCTGGCGATCGAGATGATCGCGGCCGGGGTCAGGGACAGGAACGCGAAATACGCCGATTAGACCAGCGGAGGAACGAGCCCCCATGGACCTCCAGGTTCCCTATCTCGGGTTTCCGAACCACGTGCGCCTCGCCAGCGACACGGTCGAGCTCCTCCTCAGCACCGACTACGGGCCCCGGATCATCCGGTACGCGCCGCTCGGGGGGGACAACATCCTCGCGGAGATGCCGCCCGGCGAGGGGCAACCGACGCCCTTCGGCGAGCCCTGGTTTCCTTATGGCGGCCACCGGCTCTGGCATGCGCCGGAGCACCCGGAGCGGACGTACTGGCCGGACAATCGGCCGCTGGAGAGCTCGATCGACGGCGACACGGTGACGGTCGTGCAGCCGATCGAGGAA
>JANMGF010000784.1:0-1125 GCA_031374535.1 Polyangium sp. (in: bacteria) | reverse complement strand
CTCCCACGCCTCCCGATGAGACCAATACTCAGGGCCTTACCGGGTCCGGCCTTGACGGGTCCGCCGGCTCGCTTTCGCCCAAAGCCCCTGTAGGCTTGCCCCGCTTCCCCTCGAACCCCCATGAACCCCCGAGCCCCCATGACCGAGACCGACCTCCCCACGCTGCGCCGCGCCCTCCACGAAGGCGCGCTTCTCCGCCGCGCTCCCGAGCTCGGGACGCTGGTCGTCCGTGGCAAGGACCGACAAACCTGGCTGAACGGCATGATCACCTGCGACGTCGCGCCGCTGAAGAGCGGGCAAGGCGCGTACGGGTTCGCCGTCGCCAAGACCGGGAAGATCCTCGCCGAGCTCCACGTCCTCTTCGACGACGACAGGATCCTCCTCGGCGCGCCGCGGGATCGGATCGAGGCCCTCACCGCGCACTTCGACCACTACGTGATCATGGAGGACGTCGAGCTCGAGGACGCGAGCGCAGTCGTTGCGTGGGCCCTCGCGCATGGCCCCGGCGGCAAGGATCTCGCCTCGCTTGCGCGCGCGCACGGAGCCCTCGCCGCGGCCCCGGTGGACATGTCCGGCAAGGGAGGCGCGCTCTTTGCGTTCGAGCTGGCGCAGATCGACGGCGCGCTCGATCGATTGCAACGCAAAGGATCTTCGGCGCCGGTCCTCCTCGGCGACGATCCGTCGTGGGACGCGCTGCGCGTCGAGATCGGGCTCGGGCGCTGGGGCAAGGACTTCACGGACGAGAACTACCCGCAGGAGGCCTCGCTCGAAGAGCTCGCCGTCTCGTTCCAGAAGGGCTGCTACCTCGGGCAGGAGGCGGTCTTCATGCTGCAAATGCGCGGGCACGTGAAGAAGAAGCTCGTGCCGATCGTGATCGAAGGCGCGGCACCGGTGCCCGTTTCCGCGGAGATCACGGGTCCCGAAGGCAAGGTGATCGGCGCCGTGACGAGCTTCGCGGTAGGCCCCGAGGGCGATCGGGTCCTCGCGCTCGGCTTCGTGAAGTACAAACACGCGACGAATGGCAGGGCGCTCTCTGTTTCCGGGTGGCCTGCCGTCGTCGCCTGAAGACGCACAAAAAACGGGCGGCGCGGGGGATCTTGACTATCACGCGCGCCGCTAAGACGG
>JANMGF010000773.1:0-2496 GCA_031374535.1 Polyangium sp. (in: bacteria) | reverse complement strand
ACAGCACGGCGCCCGTGCCGAGGCGGCTCTTGGGGATGTTGTCGCGGCCTAGAACCGAGTCAAACATGAGCCTTGAGCCCTGATAGTCGAAATCGTTCTCGGTTGCGAGTCAAAGTGACGAGATCCGGCGGATCGCTCGGGCGGGTGGGGTTCGAGAGCCTAGAGAGCCTCCCCCATCCGCGTCCGGCGATGGGTTCTTCCGGCTCCTTCCCGCTTCAACGTGCGCCCTGGAAGGCCCTCCACCCCTCGTCGCCGGTGTGTCGGGGCACGTCGGGGTGCGTCGGGGCGCGACGACGGTCGTCACGACGCACGAAAGGAAGCTCGACATGAGGGGTTATGAGGGGGTATGTCCGGGCATCCCTCAGAAAGACTTACGCCCGGCCCGTAGAAAGTGTTGTTGACGGTCACGGAACATGGGTATAGTCGGCCTTTCGACGCTTGGCCCACTTCTGGAGGGATGGAGGGCTCGTGATATTCAGAGACAGACTAGGCCTATTGGCCGCGATTGTGCCGTCAGTCGTCATGGTCGCCAGCTCGGCGAATGCAGCCGACGGCGTGATCACCGGCCAGGTGCGTAACGCGGCCACGAAAGCACCCGTTGCGGACGTCGTCATCACGGTGACGTCCCCCTCGCTGCAGGGTGAGCAGATCGTCGTGACGGATGGGGGAGGCAACTTCCGCATCCCGCAGCTCGCCACTGGTGACGGCTATACCGTCCGCGCAGACAAGGAGCAGTACAAGCCCTTCTCGCGCGGCGGCATCAAGCTCACCAGCGGATCGACGGTCCGCGTCAACCTGGAACTTCTACCGGAGAACATTAACGCAGGTGAAGAGATCCTCGTCGTCGGCAAAGCGCCGGTGATCGACGTTGGCTCTTCACGCGTAGCAGTGACCATCGACAGTGACTTCACGCGCCGCGTGGCCGTGAACCCCCCGTCCGCCAAGGGCGGCGCGACGCGCTCGTTCGAGAGCCTCGCGACGATCGCACCCGGCGCCAACGCCGATGCGTACGGCGTGTCCGTCAACGGCACGTCGTCTCCCGAGAACGGCTTCATCATTGATGGCATCTCCGCAAACGACCCGGCGTTCGGCATCCTCGCGGTGCCGCTCTCTGCCGAGTTCGTGAAGGAGGTCAACATCATCACGGCAGGCTACCTGCCGGAGTACGGACGCAGCATCGGCGGCGTCATGGATGTCGTCACGAAGAGCGGCTCGAACGAGTTCCACGGCTCGGTCTTCGGCGCGATCACGCCGGGAGCCTTCGAAGGTCAGCGTACGCTGATTCCACGCGCAGGGTCCGTGATCAACACGAATCCGACGCTCGGGTCGGTCCGCGACTTCGGCTTCGAGATCGGCGGCCCGATCATGAAGGACAAACTCTGGTTCTTCGCGGGCTTCAGCGTCGCGCTGCAGCGCACGCGCCTCGAGCGTGTGCTGAACCGGCTCGACAACACGCTCGTCGACAACATCATGCCGAACCCGAACTTCGATCCCAACGATCCGAACGAGACGGATCCGGAGTTCATCCCGGGGCAAGACGGCAGGCCCGACGTCGCGGAGCCCGTCCTCGATCCGGTGACCGGCTACCAGACCTCGTCGGCGCTCCCGGGCGTCGCACCGCAGATCTTCTACGCCGATCAGCAGACGACGCAGTACATCGGCAAGCTGACGTGGAACATCAACCAGGACCACAACCTGTCCTTGTCGGTGTTCGGCGCGCCGTCGACGTCCGGCGGCAACGGCACGTACGGCTTCGACGCGCAGGACGGCGGCGTGGCGGTCGGCAACCTCGTCGGCCAGTACAACTCGCTCGCATCGACGGTCGACTCGTTCAACAACAGCGTCGTGCTGAAGAGCTCGTCGGCGTTCGCGAACAAGAAGTACCTCGTCGACGCGACCCTCGGCTGGATGTACACGAGCATCGCGCAGGGCGCTGCCGACGGATCGAATGTCAACGACATCAACGATCCGACGAGGCTCGCGTACCAGCCGGGCATGACGTGGCGCCGAACGCGCTCCGCCGCGGGCCGGCAGCCGCACGGGATCGGTGAGTTCGAGGCGCTCCCGGGGCCGGCCGCAGCGGCCTGCGATCCGACGGGTGACGGGCGATTCATCGGCAACTTCTGCCCCGTGAACACGTACCGCACCGGCGGTCCGGGCCTGATGAACATCGCCACGAGCAACCGCTACCAGGGTCGTGTCATCGGCACGGCGCTGCTCAGCGCGCTCGGGCAACACGTCATCAAGGCCGGCGTGGACTTCGAGGTCCTGAGTTATCAGAACACGAAGGGCTACGGCGGCAGCGTGTTCTTCCGCGAGAGCACCAACGGCGCGAACGTGGCGGACTTCCGTCGTTACGCGTTCCTTCAGGGTCCGGACGAAGTCGTCAACCTCGACGTGTTCCAGGCGAACTCGACCTCGACGACGATCGGTGGGTTCCTGCAGGACAGCTGGAACATCATGGACCGGGTCACGGTGAACCTCGGCGTGCGGTAC
>JANMGF010000770.1:0-1930 GCA_031374535.1 Polyangium sp. (in: bacteria) | reverse complement strand
CGGCGGGCGGCACGGCGTCGTTTCGACCGACGCTCGTCGAGGGCTCGGCGGGAAAGCGGCACCTGAGAAAGGACGGGACGCCATACGGCCGCTACAAGTAATGGCGATCGTCGTCTGCGCCGCGGCCTGTGAGCCGTCCCCACCACGCAACGACCCGTCCACGAAAACGACCGCGAAAGCCACGTCCGCGCTCGCGCCCTCCTCGCCTGCTGCCGCTCCTCCTGCCCGTGCGTTCCCCGCCGATCGATGCGGCGAATGCCACGGCGCGCTGCACGCGGAGTGGAAGACCTCGACGCACGCCGGAGCCAGGCGATCGCCGCTGTACGTCGCGATGCGCGAGCGCGCGAAGGATCCCGGCTGCGAGGCGTGCCACGCGCCGCTCGCGACGCTGACGGATCCGGGCGAGCTCGCGGTGGACGAGGGCGTGACGTGCGAGGCGTGCCACGCGATCCGCGACGTCGAGGAGACAGGCGCGAACCCGCGAAACGTCTTCGATCTCGCCGAGAACCGGAAGTTCGGCCCTTATTGCGACGCGAAGGACAACTACTTCCACCGGATGGGCTGCGCGCCGGTGTTCCGCGAGGGGAAGGTGTGCGGCGGGTGTCACGCGTATTCGATGCCGATCGCGGAGGGCAAGAGCCTGCCGATCTTCAACGAGTACAACGAATGGCGCGCGTCGAGCTTCTCGGCCTCGGGGATCGCCTGCCAGGAATGCCACATGCCGATGGAGTTGTCGCACGCGGCGACGGGTTCGACGCGGAAAGCGCGCGTGGGGCACCACGGGTTCATGGGCGCAGGCGGCGAGATCCTCCGCAAAGCGCTCGGGATCGTGGCATCGGCGGCGGAACAGGCGGGGAAAGTCGTGGTCACCGTGGTGCTGAAAAACGAAGGCGCGGGGCACGCGGTGCCGTCCGGAATGCCAGGGCGGCAGGTCGTCGTGCGCGCGCGGGCGCTCGACGTGAAGGGGCAAGAGCAAGCGCACCGAGAGCGCACGATCGGGCGGGTGCTCGTGGACGACGCGGGGCGCGAGGTGCCGTTTTATGCGGCGCGGAAGGAGAAGACGGACGAGCGGATCGCGCCGGGTGAGACGCGCACGTTTTCGTTCGAGCTCGACGCGCCACGCGCGGGGTCGCTCGTGATCGAGGTGGCGTGGCGATCGGTCTCGCCCGCGATCGCCGAGGCGACGGGGGTGGCGGCGGAGGAGCGAGCGATGGGCAAGGTGGAGATCCCGTTCGGCGCGCAAGAGAGCGGCAAAGGACGGGCGCATCTGCCGAAGACGGTGGTGGTCCGGCCATGAGGTTCCGGAGCGCGCTTCTCTTGTGGATCGTGCTGCTCATCGCGGCGATCACGGTGGCCACGGCGGGCAGCGCGGCGATCGTGCTGGAGCGGCGCGCGCGGCAGGACCTCGGCGAGGACCTCGATCGAAGCGCGCGGGTGTTCGAGGCGCGAAGCACGGAGCGAAAACGAGTGCGCGCGGCGACGGCGCACGTGGTGGCCGAGGAGCCGCGGCTCAAGGCCGTGGTGGCGACGGAGGACGTGTCGCCCGAGACGGTGTACGGCGTGGCGTTCGAGCTTCGCAAAGCGGTGCAGAGTGATCTGTTCCTGATGACGGACGGGTCGGGGATCCTGCTCGCGGACGTGGCGGATCCGAAGGCGTCGGGCTTCGACATGTCGAAGGATCCGATCGTGGCAGGCGCGCTGCGGGAGGGAGAAGCGGCGGGGCTCTGGACGAACGAGGGCAAGCTCTACGAGGTCGTGGCGCGGCGGCTGTCGTTCGGTACGGAGGCGGTCGGCGTGCTGGTGCTGGGCTTCGGGCTCGGCGACGCGATCGCGGAGGAGGTGCGGCTCGAGACGGGGAGCTTCGTGGTGGTGACGGAGGGCTCCGCGGCGGTCGCGAAGTCGAAGCTCGAGGACGGGACGGACGCGACGG
>JANMGF010000723.1:0-3572 GCA_031374535.1 Polyangium sp. (in: bacteria) | reverse complement strand
GCGTCTTCCCCGGGGTCGGGGGGCGGCGCGCCAGAGCAAGCAGCGGGCGGGCGCGAGGCGTCTGTACGGCGCGGGAAGAGCCGTGTACCTTCGCCCACGGATAACGATGGATCCTCGTGAAATCGAAATGCTCGTGCAGCGCCTCGTCGCGAACCCTCACGACCAGGAGGCGCTCGCGTACGCGCATCGCGCAGGCGCGCAGGACCCGCGCTCGTACGCCATGCTGCTCGAGCGCGTCGGGACGCAGACGCCGGACCCCGCGTACGGCGCGCACTGGCTGAGCGAGGCCGCGAACGTCTGGCAAGCGGCGTTCGGCGACATGAACAACACCGTGCGCACGCTGATGCTCGCGGTCGACAAGGATCCGGCGCATCGCTCGGCCGAGCGGCTCGCGCAGATGTTCCGCGAGAAGGGCGACATGATGTCGCTCATCCAGCTCTACGAGCGGCAAGCCAAAGGGCTCGCGCCCCAGGCGGCCAAACCCGAGGCGCGCGCGCAGCTGCTCAAGCTGCACGAGGAGCTCGGGCGCATGTGGAGCGGGCCCGAGCTGGCGCGGCCCGATCGCGCGGTGGAGAACTGGCGGAAGGTCGCCGAGCTCGATCCGCGGAACGTGTATGCGATCTACGCGGCGCGCGAGATCCTGAAGGCGCAGCAGCAGTACGCGGAGGCGATCCCGTACTTCGCGATGGAGCAGGCGATCGCCGAGGATCCAGAGCGCAAGCTCGCGCTCTACCGGGACGAGGCCGACATCCGCAAGCGCGTGGGCGACATGCCCGGCGCGACGCAGGCGCTTCGTTCCGCCCGCGCGGTGAGGCCGACGGACGTGGCGCTGACGCAGGAGCTCGGCGTGAGCGTGCTCGAGCGCATCAACGCGGGCGAGAACGTGCCGCAGGGCGAGCGCGACGAGGCGGCGGGGATCTTCGTGCAGCTCGCGGAGACGTACGACGGGGAGTACGGGCTCTCGTACTCGATGTCGGCGCTCGGCGCGTCGCCGGGGCACGAGCGCGCGATGCAGCTCGCGGATCACTTCGCGGCGCTGCTCGGGCGCGCGGGGGATCTCGGTCCGCAGTATGCGGCCTACCTGCAGGCAAACCCGAACGGGTTCATGGCGAACGTCGCGCGGATGAAGGTCGGCAATGCGCAGCCGCCGGCGCCGATGCCCGCCGCGCAACCGGCGCAAGCCGCGCCGCAGCCCGTGCAGCCGGTGCCCGCCGCGCAGCCCGCACAACCGGCGCCTGCCGCGCAGCCCATGCAGTCGCAGCCCCCCGCTGCGGCCGCGCCCGCGGTGTCGCCCTCGTTTGGTCCACCGCCCGAGCAGCTCGCGTCTTCGCCGTCGATCGCGCCGATGCAGGCGGCGGCGCCGGCGGCCCCGGGCGGCGATGTGCACGCCCTGCTCGAGGAGGCGTCGGCCGAGGCGCAGAAGGGCCGCAAGCCGCAGGCGTACACGAAGTACCGGGACGCGCTGAAGGTCGACGCGGCCAACGCCGAGGCGCTCTCGTGGGTCGAGGAGTACCTGCGGCAGAAACGTATGTTCGCGGATCTGCGCGACGTGCTCCTCGCGGCGTCACGCGTGCCCACGGTCTCGCCCGAGACACGCAAGGCCCAGCTGCGCGACGTGGCGGGGATGTGCGAGTCGCAGCTGCGCGACATCGACACGGCGATCGCGGCGTGGAAGCAGCTCTGCCAGATCGATCGCGGCGACGACCAGGCGCGTGATCAGCTCCGCCGGCTCCTCGAGAAGGCGACGAAGTGGGACGACCTCGCGACCGTGCTCGAGCAGGACGCGATGAGCGTGCACGACGTCGAGCAGAAGATCGCGATCGAGAAGAAGCTCGCGGGCCTGCACGAGTCGAAACGCAAGGATCCGGTGGCCGCGGCCGAGGCGTGGACGCGGATCGCGTCGCTCTCGCCCGAGGACGAGGCGTCCGTGAACACGGCCGTCAAGCTCTACGAGCGGGGCGAGCGCCTCGATCTCGCGGCGCAGGCGATCGCGGACAACATGGCCGGGTTCACGGACCCGAACACGCGCGCTGGGCTGCTCCAGAAGCTCGGCGATCTGCGGCTCAAGCTGAACGATCCGGGCTCCGCGGGCGACGCGTTCGCCGAGGCCGCCAACCTCTCGGGGCAGGCGAAGATCTGGGAGCAGGCCGAGAAGGCGTACACGACCGCGGGGCGTTTGGCCGATGCGGCGAACGCGATCGAGCAACGCGCCGATCTCGCGGACGGCAAACAACAAGCCTCGCTCCTCGCGCAAGCAGCGGACCTCCTGCTCAAGGCGGGCGATGCGTCGGGCGCGATGGGTCGGCTGGAGCGCGCGTCGGAGATCGATCCGACGAACGACAGCTACGTGCAGGCGCTCGAGGAGCAATACCGCGCGGCCGGGCGGATGCCGGATCTCGTGCAGCTGCTCCTGTCACGCGGCGAGAAGCTGAACGATCGCGGCAAGCGTGTGGCGTCGCGTCGCGCGGCAGCCGAGGTGCAGCGCTCGCTTGGTGATCACGAGGGCGCGCGCGAGAGCCTCTTGCTCGTGCTGAGCGACGGCGACGACGAGGGCGCGCTCGTGTTGCTCGTCGAGGACGCGGCGCAGCGGGGCGATCACCAGGAGTGCGTGGAGCTGCTCCGAAGGCTCGGCGCGATCACCAAGGCGCCGGCCGACAAACTGAACCACGCGCTGCGCGAGGCGAGCATCCTGGCGGAGGGGCTCGACGATCTCGACGGCGCCGTCGAGCGGTACGAGGCGATCCTGAAGACGCTCGATCCGCGCAGTCGCACCGCGCTCGCGGCGATCGCCAACCTCGAGGAGCGCCGCGACAACCCGCAAGGCGCGGCGGCGGCGCTCGAGCGTGAGGTCGTGCTGGCCGAGGGCGAGGAGAAGACCGAGCTCGCGCAGCGCCTCGCGCAGATCTACGAGACGCGCCTCGGTGATCCGCGCGGCTCGATCCGGGCGTTGGAGATCGTGCACGCGGCCGATCAGGAGGACTTCGACGCGATCGGCAGGCTCGAGCGGCTCTCGGCCGAGGTCGAGGACTGGCCGCGCGTCGCGCACTTCCTGCAGATCCTGATCGAGGTCGAGGGGGACGAGGAGGAGCTGTCGCGCATGACCCGGCGCGTCTCGGACATCCTCTTCGAGAAGCTCGGTCGCGGCGACGAGGCGCTCGCCTCGCTCGACAAGGTCGCCGAGACGGGCGACGAGCCGTGCCGCAGGGCGTACGTCGAGCTCGGTGACAAGCTCGGCTGGAAGGGGCTCGTCGCGTCGAAGCTCGTCTCGTGGAACGAGTCGGGCACGGGCGCGGCGCGGAACGAGGCGCTTCGCGGCGCGTTCGATCGGTTCATCGAGGTCGGTCGCGAAGCAAAGTGTCGCTATCGAACCGAGAACGCCGACGATCGCGACAGGCCAACGCATGACGCCCCCCCACAGAATCGTCACGGCAGTGTACGCTGAAACCCGGGGCGACGGCGATCTTGCGCGGGCAAGCAAGCCGTTATGCTCGACGGTTCCCTCGATGACACCTTCGGCGTGGTGGAGAGCATGGCGGCCACAGGACGCAAGACCTCGCCGGACCATCCGACCG
>JANMGF010000682.1:0-5933 GCA_031374535.1 Polyangium sp. (in: bacteria) | reverse complement strand
GCGCGTGGGGTGGTCCGGGTCCTGGGGCGGACTGCCCGGGTGGGGCGTGGGGCAAAGCCCCAGCGAAGCAGCTCCGAGCTGAGACCCATGCTCAGCCGAGCGCTGGCGTCATTCGCGACGCCTTTCGCCCTGCCAATGCCGACACTCGCCCTACGAGTTCTGCATCCCCCGCCTGCTTCGACACGAAGCCGTGGGCTCCTACGCTGATTGAAAGCTCCGCGAGCTCGGCGTCTGGCTTGTCTCCCACGAGCACGATCCGGGTTTGCCCCAGCCCATACGCGTCGCGGATCATCTTTACGAGCAGTCCGCCGTCGATCCTTGGCATATCCACGTCGACCAGCACGGTATCGCAGCCCGTCTCGCGGATCGCGTGCAGGCTGCCGAATGGACCCTCGTGGAACCGCGCCCGGATCCCCGCTTTCTCGAAGCAACGCACGGCGCGCTGGCCGAAGATCGGGTCGTCGTCGATGATCAGGACACGGAGCATGAAGGACCCCTGGTGCAAGAAGGGGTCCATCAGCCGGAATCGCTGGAAAGCCGTGAAAAAAAACGATTCCTTCGCCCCCCACCCCGCGCCGCCCTTGCAGGCCTAAACGGCCCGTGTGCGCGTTCTTTGCACTTCTGCGATCCGGACGGAACGCGCTGCCGCTCAGAACGTCCCGCGTACCCCGGCCGACCCGATCCCGAGCACGGGCGTCCACGTGATCTCGGCGGCCTTCTTTTCGTCCTTCTTCGATTGTACCGTCGGACCCGCGATGAGCAGAGGCACGCCCACCCCGAGGCCCACGACGCCCACCACGAGGCCCGCCGTCGTCGCGTATCGCAACGTATCGAAGAAATCCGCCTCGGCGTGGAACTCCGGCTGACAGCGCCGATCCGGGCAATTCGTGTTGAGCTCGTCGTTTTTCGCCACCGTGAGCCCGCCTGTCACGCCGAATGCGACGAACCCGCCCGCGCCCACGCCGACCCCCACCCAGGCGATCGTCCTCCAGAACGGATCCGGCTCCGGCGGCTTCGGCTTGGGCAGCGGAGGCAACACCAGCACGACCTTCTCTGTCTGCTTCACCAGCAGGTCGACCTTCTTTTTGACCCTCGTCTCCCCGCGCCGCACAAGGACCTCGTGTGGACCCGGATCGATCGGGCGCTTTTGCCCGAGCAACGCCGACGGGATCTGCGCGCCGTCGACCGACACCGTGATGCCGTCGCCCACGGGCCCCGTCACCTCGATCGTCAGGCTCGGCAAGAGCGGCAAGAGCTCCTCGCGCTCCTTCACCGCCTCCGCCTGCGCCTTGCGAAACGCCGGCGTGACCTGCATGCGCGACAGATCCATCCGCGTCACCGCCAGGTACCGCTCCGTCGCCTCCACGAGCCGGCCGAGCTTCACGAGGCAACGTGCTGCGCGTAGCCCTAGTGTCGGCGCGGGGACCAGCTGATCGGCGAGGTTGAACTTCTCGAACGCGTCGGCGAACTCGCCCTTGTTGAAGAGCGCGATGCCCTCCTCGCCGAGCTTTCGCGCCGCGCTGCGGGTCGCGAAGTCCTGGCCCTCGGCCGCGGCTGGCGCGAGCCACGTGAGCGCGGCGAACGCGAGCATGAAACACGTCCGGAGAGGCGCTCGCTTGGGCTTCGAGGGGAGGCGGTTCATCGGTTCGTCGTGGGGCCCTGGGCTCGTGTCAGAAGCCGAGGTCGTCCTTGTCCTTCTGGGTCTTGCGGCCGCCCGTCGGCGCGCCCTTGCCCGCGTCCGGCGCGTTCGCGGAGGCGTCCGGGCTTGCTTGGTTCGTCGCGGCCGTCGCGGGTGCGGCGGACGCGGCGGTCACGCGGGGTGCGGCGCTCGCGGAACCCGGCGCGGGCGGCGCGATCGCGGGGCGCTCTGCCGAAGCGACGGGCGCTGCGGGTCCCTCGTCGCGTCCCTTCACGATCCACACCGCGCCTACCGCGCCGATGACGAGCACCGGCAACACGGCCAGCGCCATCGTCAACATGCGCCGCGAGCTCGGGTTCGACGCCCCGCTCGACCACGCCGTGTTTCGCCCCGTCGGCTCGGGCTCCTCGCGCCGCCCCATCATCGAGCCGATCGGCACCGTGGCTGCGCCTCCGCCCTGGCTGCGCAGGAGCACGATGGAGAGGGATTCGGCGAGCTCACGCGTGGACTGAAACCGATCCTTTGGGTCTCGTTGCGCCGCGCGCGCGAACCACGCATCGAACCCCGGCGGCACGTTCCTCGCGACCTGCGAGGGCATGGGCATCGGCGCCGAGCAGATCCGCATGAAGAGCTCGCCGAGCGTGCTGCCCGAGAACGCACGCACGCCCGTCACACACTCGAAGGCGATCATCGCGAGCTGCCAGAGATCCGATCGCGCGTCGATCTCCTTGCCGAGCACCTGCTCCGGGCTCATGTACGCGGGCGTTCCGAGCACCGTGCCCGCGTGTGTCTTCAAGTGTGGATCGTGGCCGGTGTCGGTCGTCTTCGCGATCCCGAAGTCGAGCAGCTTCACCACCTCGCGGCCTTCTTCCACCGCGAGGAAGACGTTCTCCGGCTTGAGATCGCGGTGAACGATGCCGAGCTTGTGCGCCTTCTCCAGGCCACGCGCCATCTCCCGGAAGAGACGCACCGTGTCCGACGCGGGCAGGACCCGCACCCGTGACAGCCGCTTCGCCAGGCTCTCGCCCTCGAGCAGCTCCATCACGATGTACGCGACGTGCCCCTGCGCGCCGTGATCCATCGTCTGGACCACGTTCTCGTTCTTCAGCCGTGCCGCGGCGCGCGCCTCGTGGAGGAAACGCGCCATCGTCTCCTGCGGGTTCTGCGACGACGCGAGATCGACGAGCTTCACCGCCACGGTCGTGCCGAGCGACGTGTGTTCGGCGCGCCAGACCTGCCCCATGCCGCCCGCTCCGATCGGCGTCGTCAGGCGGTACTTGTCCCCGATGACCGTGCCCGGCGCCCAGGGGCTCGGCCTTGCACTCTGCAGCTCGGGTTCAGGGGGTCTCACGGTCGCGACGAAAGTCTAAACCACGACCCGTGGAAACGGGAAACACCACGTGCGGAGATCGGTCGAAACGGCGACCTACCGCCGCTCGGCTCCGCTCAACCGCATCGGCACCTGCGCCTCCGGTCCGGTGGGCGGCAACGCCTCGCGCGCTTCGATGGATCGCGTTTCGTCGTACTCCTGCTCCCCTGCGATCGCGAGGGACGGCCAGTCCGGAAAATAGGTCCCTGGCTCGATCACCACGACACGCGTGGGCGCCGTGGGCGCTTCGACGGCCTCTCGTCGCACGGCGCCGCGCCCGCACCCGGCGATCGACGCGACGACCGAAGCCCCGAACGCGAGCCACACGAACCGAACCTTGGCCGACGTGCCCATGCCCTGTGACCTCGCAAGGCGCGGGCCTGGTCGGTGTGCAGGACGTGCGCGACGACGCCTCGGCCCGGGGGTGGAGGCGCGGGTGACACTCCCGGATCCCCTGAATTCTCCCTTGACGATCCCGGGAAACCTGGGCGTGCGGGGAGGCACCGAGCCGCGGGGGCTCCCCACGCGTTGGGGCACGTGCTACGGGCCCACCCGTGACGGATCTGGCGGCCTATCCTTCGCATGTGCTCCCCGAGCCGGCGGACGAGCTCAACGAGCCCCAGGCGCGGGCCGTGGCCCATGCCGAGGGCCCGCTCGTCGTGTTCGCCGGCGCGGGCAGCGGCAAGACGCGCGTCATCACGTACCGCATCGCGAACCTGCTCGCCGTGCACCGCGTGCCGCCCTACCGCGTGCTCGCCGTCACGTTCACGAACAAGGCCGCGGCCGAGATGCGCCGCCGCATCGGAAACCTCGCGGGCGACGAGATCGCGAAGGAGCTCTGGATCAGCACCTTCCACGCGACCTGCGCGCGCCTGCTCCGCCGCTTCTACGAGGCCGCCGGCATCGAGCGAAACTTCGTCATCTACGACGACTCCGATCAACGCGCCGTCGTCGCGCGTGTCCTCAAAGAGCTCGGCCTCGACGACAAGCGGTACCCGCCGCGCCAGGTCCTCTCGCGGATCCACAAGGAGAAGCAGGAGGGCCGCGGCCCCGAGGTCTTCGAGCCGCAGGGCTTCTTCGACGACGCGATCCTCAAGGTCTACGAGGGCTACGAGCGGTACCTGCGCCGGGCGAACGCCGTCGATTTCGACGACCTCATCCTCCTCGTGCTCCGCATCGCCGAGGACCCGAAGAGCCTCGCCGGCGAGGATCTCCGCGTGCGCTTTCGGCACGTCCTCGTCGACGAGTTCCAGGACGTGAACCAGGTCCAGTACCGCCTCGTGCGTGCCCTCGCCGCGAGCCGCAACCTCTGCGTCGTCGGCGACGACGATCAGAGCATCTACCGCTGGCGTGGCGCCGACGTGCGGATCGTCAGAAACTTCCGGCACGACTTCCCCGAGGCCTCCGTCGTCAAGCTCGAGCAGAACTACAGGTCCACGGGCAACATCGTCCGGGCCGCGCTCGGCGTGATCAAGCCGGCCAAGGATCGCGAGCCGAAGGAGCTCTGGACCTCGCGCGACGGGGGTGAGCCCGTCGTCGTCGTCGCCGCGCAGAATGAGCACGACGAGGCCGCGTGGGTGGCCGAACGTGTCCGCGAGGCCCAATCGCGCGGCGTGGCCCTCGGCGACATGGCGATCTTCTACCGCGTGCACGCCCAGTCGCGTGTCCTCGAAGAGGTCATGCGCGCCGAGCGGATCCCCTACCAGATCGTCGGCGGCATGCGCTTCTTCGAGCGGGCCGAGGTGAAGGACCTGCTCTCCTACCTCAGGATCCTCGACAACCCCAAGAGCGACGTCGATCTCGAGCGCATCATCAACGTCCCTGCGCGCAAGATCGGCCAGGCCACGCTCGACCGCCTCATGCAGGTGGCCAACGCCCTCAACGTGACGCTCTACGACGCGATCGTGCCCCTCGTCGAGCGCGGCGGGCTCGGCACGGCGGCGAAAAAGAGCCTGCTCTCCTTCCGCGATCTCATCGAGGGCCTGCGCGAGAGGGCCGTCTCTGCGCCGCCGAGTGATCTCGCGCGCGAGGTCCTCGAACGCACGGGATACGCGCGTATGCTCGACGAGGACGACAGCGCCGAGAGCGACGCGCGCAAGCAGAACCTCCAGGAGCTCATCGGCTCGATCCTCGATTACGAGGCCGAGGCGGCGGCGGCGGGGCAAGTCGGCACGCTCTCCGGCTACCTCGAGCGGGTGACGCTCTCGAGTGACATCGACGCGCTCGAGGACGCGCCGCGCATCTCGATGATGACCGTACACGCGGCCAAGGGCCTCGAGTTCGACACGGTCTTCATCACGGGCATGGAGGACGAGCTTTTCCCCTTCAAGGGCCCGGATCCCAAGCGCAACGAGGACATCGAGGAGGAGCGCCGCCTCGCCTACGTCGCCGTGACCCGCGCGCGCGAGCGGCTCTTCTGCACGCACGTGGCGCGGCGCATGATCTTCGGCAACACGCGGTACGGCGTCCCGAGCCGCTTCCTCGCGGACTTCCCCAGCCAGGCCGTGCGTGGCCTCATGACGGCCGCGGCCACGAGCGAGCGCTCCTTCCGCGACGGCTACCGCGACGGCGGCAATTCCCGCGAGGACTCCGCGCGCCCACGGGGCCCCTGGACGCACCCGATGGGCGCCCGCGAGGCCTCGCCCCGCCCCCCGTCTCCCTCGCTCGGCGGTCGCGCCCCCGGAGAACGTTACATCGAGCGCGAGCCCGTCGAAGCCTCCGGCGAGGGGGGCCTCGCGCGTGGCGCGCGGGTGATGCACGAGAAGTTCGGCGTGGGCGCCATCATCGAGGTCGACGCCGGCGACGACCCGATCGCCACCGTCAAGTTCTCCGGCTGGGGCGTGAAGCGGATCAAAGCACGATTCTTGCGCACCGAGTGATACGCGTCCCGGTCGCTGCCATGCGACCGTACGCTGCTCGATTACG
>JANMGF010000671.1:0-1943 GCA_031374535.1 Polyangium sp. (in: bacteria) | reverse complement strand
CCCAGCCGCTGTAGCCGAGCATCACCATCCGTCGCTTCGGATCCGGCGCACCCGGCTTCGACAAACGATCCTGCACGAGCGCGTCGAACGCAGCCCGATGCGACGTGAGCCGGATCCGCTCGTCCACCGCGAGCACGCCTTCCTGCGCTGGATCGATCGAGGGATCCGCGCAAAGGATCCACCCCATCGTCGGCGCCACCGGGCCCCCCAGGAACACCGAGCCCTCGTCCTTCGACTCCGGCCCCTTGTACCCCGCGAGCCGCAGCACCTCACCAAGCGACATCGGCGCCAGACGGTTCACCACGAACCCGAGCGCGCCGTCCTCGTTGTGCGCCGCGAGCAGCACCACCGTCCGATCGAAGTTCGGATCCCCGAGCGGAGGCGACGCGATCAAGAACCCCGGCGCGAGGGAACGATGGCCTTTCTTCATCCGTTCCCATCCTAAACGAATTCGTGGGGCGAGCGTGCGTTCCCTCCATGCGGTGAAGCCCCGCGTTCCTCGCGCCGCGCGACGCTCGACGCTACGATCCCCGAACGATGCGCAATGGCACCGAAGGAACGCCGCCTCACCCGCGGCCCTGGGTCACCGTGCACTTCGCGCAATCTCTCGACGGCCGCATCGCGACCTCGACCGGTGACTCGCGCTGGATCAGCGGCGAGGAGACCACCCGCTTCGCCCACGCTCTCCGCGCCGCTGCGGACGCGGTCCTCGTCGGATCAGGCACGGCCCTCACCGACAACCCACTTCTCACGGTGCGGCACGTGGCCGGCAAGCAACCCATGCGTGTCGTGCTCGACACCCGGGGCCGCGTTCCCGCCTCGGCGCAGCTCTTCCAGGACACGACGGCGCGCACCCTGCACGTCACGCGTTTCCCCTTCGATGCGCCCCTTTCCCCGCACGTCGAGCGTTGCGCCCTTCCCGTCTCTCGCTCCGGCGAAGGCATCGACCTCGACGCGCTCCTCCTCGCCCTCGCCGAGCGCGACACGCGTGAGCTGCTCGTGGAAGGCGGCCGCGGCGTGATCACCTCGTTCCTCCGCGAGGGCCTCGTCGATCGCCTCGTCGTCACCATCGCCCCCCTCGTCATCGGCTCCGGCATCGAAGCCGTCGGCGATCTCGGCACACGCACGCTCGCGGAAGCCCTGCGCCTCGAACTTCGCCGCGTGCTCCACGTCGGCGGCGATGTCCTCCTCGAGCTGGCCCGCAAAGGCGCGCCCCCTTTGCCCCTTTCCTTGCCCACTGACGCGACGGTGACCTCGTGATCCGTGCGCGTTCGGTCTGGTTCGAGCGCCCCGGCGTAGCCGCCATCCGCGAGGAAACCCTCCCCGATCCGGGCCCCGGCGAGGCCCTCGTCCGCACCCTCGCCTCGGGCATCAGCGCCGGCACCGAACGCCTCGTGCTCCTCGGCCGCGTCCCGCCCGACATCCGCGCCGCGATGGCCCTGCCTGCGCAGCGGGGATCCTTCGATCTACCGACGAGTTACGGCTATGCGACCGTCGGTCACGTAGAGGCGATCGGCGCTGGAACCTCCCGTGATCTCCTCGGCCGGAAGGTCTTCGCGCTCCACCCCCACCACGATCGTTTCATCTCCAACGAACACGCGCTCCGCCCCTTGCCCGACGAGGTCCCTGCGCCCCGCGCGACCCTCGCCGCGAACCTCGAAACCGCGCTGAATGCCGTGTGGGACGCCGAGATCTCGCTCGGCGAAACGGTCGTCGTCGCGGGCCTCGGCGTCGTCGGCCAGCTCGTCGCGCGCCTCGCCACGCTCGCGGGCGGCCGCGTCGTGGGCATCGACCCGGACGAACACCGCGCCGCACTCGCCCGCGAGCTCGGCTGCGCCTCCGCCCTCACCTCGATCGACCCTGCCATCGCCACGGAAGCCGACGTCCTGGTCGACGCCTCCGGCTCCCCCGAAGCGCTCGCCGCCCTCGTCGCGTCCGCCGGG
>JANMGF010000665.1:0-2792 GCA_031374535.1 Polyangium sp. (in: bacteria) | reverse complement strand
GCGAGCACCCCTGCCAGCAGGAGAGTTTTCCCTGGGACCCCATGCAGGATTACGCCGTGATGAAGCGCAACACGGACGACTTCATGACGTTGTGGCGGAGCCCCAAGCCGACGATCGCCAAGGTCCATGGTCATGCGGTGGCCGGCGGCAGCGATATCGCCTTGTGTTGTGATCTCTTGATCATGGCCGAGGACGCGCGTATCGGATACATGCCCACGCGTGTCTGGGGCTGTCCGACGACCGCGATGTGGACGTACCGCCTCGGTCCGGCGCGGGCCAAGCAGCTCATGTTCACGGGCGATACGATCGACGGCGTCACGGCCGGAGCCTGGGGATTGGCCAATGAGGTGGTATCGGCGGAGCACCTCACCGCGGCTGCGAACAAGCTGGCCAGCCGGATCGCGGGCGTGCCGCGCGGGCACCTCGCGATGCATAAAATGGTGGTCAACCAGGTGATGCTGACGATGGGCCTCGAGCAGAGCCAGATGATGGCCACGGTCTTCGACGGTATCACGCGCCACAACCCCGAAGGTTTATGGTTTCGCCGTTATGCCCAGGCCGAGGGTTTCAAGGAAGCGGTGCAATGGCGCGATAGCGGCAAACCCATCCCCGAGGGGGAGGAAGCACGCGAGCGGATCCGCGAGCTCGAGGCCCGGCGCGGGCGCGGCGGCTGATCCTTGCCGGCCCCACGGATGACGCCCTCGCCGAAGACCTCCGCGGCCGGCAGCCGAGGTCTGCCCGAGCCCGAGCGGCTGGAGGTTCGCCGCCGCGGTCACGTGCTCAGGTCGGGGGCACGCGGAAGGAATCAAGATACTGGTCCTACCCTGGCTACCTGATCGGTTATCTGCCGAAGGCGCAGGTGCCGAACAGCCTCGCGCAGCTGCCCAAACCGCCCGCGGAGGGCTCCACGGCATTTGCGCACGACGAGGCCATGAGCAAGGCCGCGTACGCATTGAAGGATACACCGCGATGGCAACAGGCCATCGTCGACGCCAACATGAACATGCCGGACATGCCCGCGACGTCCTTCAGGGCCGTACCCTCGGCGCCTCCACGATGGCGCGCGTGCAAGCGGAATCGGCGTTCCGTGCCGACATGGCAGCGGCGAAGAAGGACATCGCGGCTGCGCGCGCCAAGGGGCTTTTGCCGAACAGTGATTGTGCCAAGGAGGCAGCGGCCCTTTCGCAATCCGTTCCCGGAGCGCTCTGATGGCCTGCTGAACTCCCTGCTCGAGCTTCCGTAGAAGGAGAACATCGATGGTCACGAACGAAGACGTCCTGCAAGCCTTGGAGGGCGCCGACGTGGCGACGCCCGTCGCCGATATCAAGGTAGACGTGCCGCTCGTCACGCAGGGGCTCGATTCCCTGGACATGGCGACGCTGCTCCTCGCGCTCGAGTCGAAACACAAGAAAGCGATCCCGCCCGAGCAAGCTGCGCGGCTGCGGACGATCTCGGATATCGTCGCGTTCTTGAATTCCTGAGCGGGTCCCCTTCCGCTTTCCGTCACAAGGCCGCCGCTTCCCCGTGGACGGAAAACATGGGGAAGTAGCTGTCGACGACGGCTCGATTCACCTGGGTTTGTCTACGGACGCGGAGGAGGATGAAAGCGTCCCTTCGAGAAGACGTGCCGCCCCACGTTCTTGCAGGCTTTATCCATGAAACGCCGGTCGGCCGCGTTGCGCTTCGCGTCTACAGGATCGTAATCCTTGCGCTTCGCGAGCGCGCGGGCGCAGCCTGTCTCGGGGCGATCCTCCACCACGATCGCGGCGCCGTTGTCTTCCACGCGTACGTTGAACCGGAGCCTGGTGCCGCTGTCACGCGTGACCGCATCCATGAGCAGCACCCCATCGATCACGTCGAAGACCTTGCGAAGATTCGTGCCAGACACCGCTAGCACGACGGTGTGTCCGACCGCGTACCAGTAGGCCGTCTGAGGATCGGGGCCCACGTGGGCCTGCTCGCTCGTGTTACATAGGAGCATGTCTGGTCGGTCTGGCACGCTGGGAAACGGCTTGGTGCATCTATAGTCCTCGGGAATGGCCGAGGCGACGCCCCGTTGTGCGAGCCATGCCGCCGGATTGAAAGGCGGCGGAGGAGGCTCCAGGTCGACCGCATGGGGAACCCCATCGACGTCCTCCTCGGGCGGAGGCAGCGTCGACGCGACGGGCGGAGGCGCAGGAGGCTTCGCATGCGCAGACGGAGGGGGCGGGGAAATAACCTGGGAAACCTGCGGCCCGCAACCGAGTAGATACAGAGTCACCACTCCTGCGCCGATTCGGTTCGCCACGTGGACGGCTGTCACGACGAACGCCTCCTTCAAAATCCGCTGCGCCGAAGCGCGTCCGTGAGCATGGATGCACAGATGAGCTGATGCACGATTTGACGCTCGTTTTCCGCGATCATGCCGTTCAGTTCCACCGCAGCGCGACGCCATGATGACTCCGGCAGCACGGCGACGGTCCTCATCGGAGGAGTGAACACATACGGCGCCACCGCAGGACCAGGTTTGGAGAAGAAAGCTTGGTGGACCGGCGCATACGCCCCCGGGTTCGTCCCATACATCCGGATCATTTTCCCCGTATGCTCCTTGCCAGTGCTGGCCCAGCGCAGCGCTGCGTCGGCCCATCCAGTCACCAGCGGGCTCTTCGTGTCGAAGCAGTACACCTCCCGCAGAGTATCCAGGCGGAATCGGTGCGACGCATTGCGGTGCCGGTTCAAGAACGTCGGAATGTGGTTGTTGCCAGAGCTGAATGCCCCGAGCGCCACACGCCCGAGATAGGGATTCGGCGATC
>JANMGF010000661.1:0-2023 GCA_031374535.1 Polyangium sp. (in: bacteria) | reverse complement strand
GATCGTGCGCGAGCGGCTCGACGCTGCGGCTCGGGAATGGGAGCGGCTCGGGCGTATTCGCGACGCGCTCTGGGGGAGGGCGCAGCTCGCGGAGGTCGATGCGTTGCACCGGGACGAGCTCGGCGCTCGGGAGCTTTCGTTCCTCAAGGCGTCGAGGCGGACGGTATCACGCAGTCGATTCTTGCTCCGCGCCGCGCTCTTCGCGATCCCGGTCGTGGCGCTCGGGATTTACGGGGCGATCGAGGTCCAGACGCGGCGCGAGCTTTCGGCGCGGGTCGAGGGGCACGAGCGGGAGGCCACGAGCCACATCGAGGCGCTCGATCGGGTCGAGGTGGAGCTCGAATCGTTGCGGCAGCGCTCGTTCGCGGCGTTCGATGGAATGCAGAAGGACGAGGGCGAGAAGCTCTGGGCCGAGGCGCGCGCGAAATCTACGGAGGCTGATGGGCACAGCCGCGTGGCGTCGGCCGAGCTCGAGGCTGCGATTGCGATCGACGGGAGCCGGACCGACATCCACGAGCGTCTGGCGGCGCTCCTCTATCGCCGGGTGATCGATGCTGAGCGGGACCACCAGGGGGCGCTGCGGGACGAGCTCGTCCAGCGTATGCACGTGCACGACGTCACGGGTGATTACACGGCGAAGCTCGACGCCCTTTCGACCCTGCACGTCGAGACGGATCCGCCGGGCGCCGAGGTCGTGATCGAGCGATATACGTTGCCCGAGGACAGGCCAGCCACGCTGGGGCAGGCGCGCGGCTTCGAGTCGACGCCGATCGATGCGATCGATTTGCCTGCGGGATCGTATCTGCTCACGCTGACCGCGCCGGATCGGATCGAGGTCCGTTCCCCCGTGCTCCTGAGGCGCGGGGAGCGGCGGTCCCTCGCGATTTCGCTGCCGCGCCTGGACCAGATCGCCGAGGGATTCGTGTACATCCCCCAGGGCCGCTTTCTTTTTGGTGCTGCGGACGACGACGTCGTGAGGAAATCGTTTCTCGTCACGGTGCCGATGCACGAGGTGACCACCGGCGCCTACTTGATTTCGAGATACGAAACGACCATCGGCGAGTGGATCGAATACCTGCGTTCCTTGCCCGCGGATCACCCGGCGAGGCGCGACTCCTATGCCGCACAGACCGATATTTCCGGGGCCATGCGGCTCGTGGAGGTCGGGGACGGGGCGTGGGAGCTGAGGCTTCGTCCGTCTTCACGGACGTACGTAGCGCGTACCGGCGAGCCCATCGTTTACCCTGGGCGACGGACCAAACAATCTCACGACTGGCTGCGAATGCCGATCTCGGGCCTCTCGTTCGATGAGGTCACCGGGTATGTCGAATGGCTTTCCGGGTCGGGGCGCCTGCCCGGCGCGCGGCTGTGTACCGATTTCGAATGGGAGCGCGCCGCGCGCGGCGCTGACGACCGGCTCTATCCTCATGGCCAGCAGCTCTCTCCCGAGGAGAGCAACATCGCCGAGACGCACGGCATGGATCCCGGGAGCATCGGGCCTGATCAGGCCGGTTCGAGCCCGACCTCGGCGAGCCCGTTCGGCGTCGAGGACATGGCGGGCAACGTCTTCGAGTGGGTCCAATCGTCGCTGATCCACGATGAGATCGTCATGCGGAGCGGAACCTATTTCTTCGACAAGGTCACGGCGCGTAGCTCGAATCGAAACGTCATCGAACGCAATTTTCATGATCCGAGGCTCGGGCTCCGCGTCTGCGCGCCCTTTCGCCTACATTGACGTCGCCCGGATCTTCCTTGGAACACCCTGGTCCTACTGGATTGCTTGGAAGGAGAATCTCATGATATCGAAGCACGGAGCGCTGCTCTCTGCGCTGATCGCCGTCGTTTCCACGGGCTGCGCGATGAGCGCAACGAACGACGCGGCGGAGGAAGGTTCGATCGGAGAGGTGAGCCAGGCGCTCACCATCCGGAATGGCTACGAACTGAATGGCACGGTCACGAACGGGAGCTTTCTGAACGGCATCAAGACCAATGGTATCAAGACCAATGGTATCAAGACCAATGG
>JANMGF010000733.1:0-1303 GCA_031374535.1 Polyangium sp. (in: bacteria) | reverse complement strand
CACCAGCGCCCCCGCGGCCCCGTTCGTCACCTGGACGGCCGTCGAGCCGTGGATGTGCGGGTGGTACCAGTCGAGGCCCGCCGGGTGTGGCTCGTCCTCGTCGAGATCCCAGCGATATTGCGCCTTCTCGCCGCTCGCCACTTCGTGAATCACGTCGTCGCCGTGGTACCTCGCGTCCGGCCCGCAGCCCTCGCCGAGGCAGGGATCACCCGCGTCCGGCGACGCGTAGTTCGGCTGGATGTGCGTGCCGTGCGCGTGCAGGTTCGTCAGGTTGAAATCGTAACACGAGAGCGCCGACGTGTTCAGCGCCCCGGCCACCAGCCGATAATCCGGTTTCTTGAAGTCGTTGTGCAGATCGACACGCACCTTGCGGTTCGCCCCTGCCGGCACCCGGATCGTCGGACCTGGAATCGATCCATTGTAGGTCCGCAGGCAATACCGCTTCCCTTCGATCGTGACCTCGCTCGGCGCGAGGTGGAGCTCCCGGACCCCGTCCGCGTTGGGCGAAAGCTCCGGCGGGTTCTGGAAGATCGGCGGCGGGCCCTCCGGAGCCTGCGTCGAGGCCTCCGAGCAACCCCCGACGGCCAGCGCCAGGCCGAGCAAAACGCTTCGTTTCGTGCGTAGAATGGAGAAGCCAAGGATCCCGTACGTCATGCATTCCCTCCGTCAGGCCGCGAGTGTAAACCGTACGAGCCGGCCCGGATGACCGCAGGTGGTCACTGGGTGGACAGGTTCCGGCCATCGAGGAGGGAACGCATGGATCTCGAGGAGCTCTCGGCATTTCTCCAGGTCGTGGAAGCCGGCTCTTTTCTCGCCGCGGCCGACTCGCTCGGCGTCTCGCGCACGACGCTCCGCCGCCGGGTCGGCGCGCTCGAGGCGCGCGCGGGGGTATCGCTGCTGGAGAGCACGCCCCACGGCGTCGTCCTGACCGAGGCCGGCGCCGTCCTTCAAAAGCGGGGCCGGGCGATGCTCGAAGAGGCGAGCGCGCTCATCTCGTCGGTGCGTGACGTCGGCAAGGAGCCCGCGGGGACGCTCCGTGTCGTGCTCCCCGTGGGGTTGCCGCCGCACGTGCTCACGCCCGTCATGGCGCTGCTCCGCGAGCATTATCCTCGCCTCGCCCTCCATTGCAGGTTCAGCAATGATCCCCTGAACGAACCTCTCCTCGACGTGGACGTGATCCTTCATATCGACGACGATCCGCCCAAAGGCCGCTTTTTGTCGTACGTCCTCCTGCGGATCCGCCAGTGGCTCGTCGCGAGCAAGACGTACCTCGATCGGCGCGGCGTCCCCACGTCCATCGAGG
>JANMGF010000622.1:0-8911 GCA_031374535.1 Polyangium sp. (in: bacteria) | reverse complement strand
CACTCGATTCCCGATGAACGGTCACGAATCGCCATCGGAGTTGACGGACCGGAGCTTCGAGATCCTGGCACCCGCGGGGCGCGGTGGAGCCGGGGAGGTCTGGAAGGCTCGGGCGCGGTGTGGCGGGGCGCTCGTGGCGCTGAAAATCGCGCGGGACGAGTCGGCGCGGGAGGCGATCGCGAGGGAGGCGAGGCACGCGATCCTGGCGCTGTCGCCGCGCTTGCCGGAGCTCGTCGACGTCGGCTGGTTGGCACGGGAGGGAGACGTCGCGCACGCGATCGAGCCGCGTGACGATCGAGGCGGACCACGCTTCGCCTTCGTGGCCCTGCGGTGGGTCGAGGGATCGACGCTGCGGGAGAAGAATCACGAGGGCGGCGTGGATCGAACGACGCTCGCGCTTTCGGTGGCGCGTGACGCGGGCGAGGCGCTCGCGGATCTGCACGACGTGGGGCTCGCGCACGGAGACGTGAAGCTCGACAACGTGCTCGTCGGGGAAGATGGCCGGGCGCACGTGATCGATCTCGGGCTCGCATGCCCGGTGTATGCGTCGCCGATCGAAGGAGGAACGCCGCGGTATCTCGCGCGTGGAGATGCCGATCTGGGAGATGCGCGCGCGCGGGATCTCGTGGCGCTCGGGGCGTTGCTCGCGGAGCTCGTCGACGAGGGTGTGGCGTCGGCCGAGATGCCGATCGATGCGGCGCGCAGGGCACGGTTGCCGGAGCCGATCGGGCTCATCTGCGCGGCGCTGCTGTCGCCGAGCCCAGGCGCGCGTCCGCCTGCGTCGTGGGTCGCGGAGACAGCGCGGGCAGCGCTCGCCGCGCGTGAAGCAGGATCGGGGCGCGAGCGGGAAGAGCGTGGAGAGCGGGATGCGCGGCGCGTGCGTGCGGCGTACCTGTCGGCGCGTAGAGACGAGCTCGCAACCCGCGCATCCGCAGGCGCGGGCACGGCGCCATGGCTCGGGGATGCGCTGGCATGGGCGCATCGCGCGCGATCGTTACGCGACGAGGAGACGTCGGGCGCGACGCGGGAGGGCGAGACGTTGGGGCCGCTCGGGCCCGAGGGGATCGCGCGGTGGATGACGTCCCTCGTGGGGAGCCCGGCGGCGGCGTGGCCGACGGGTCCGCTCGGGAAGATCGCGGAAGCCTCGCTCGGCGCAGCGCTCGTCGATCTCGCGCGAAGGCTACCGCCCGCGGCATGGACGTTCGCGGACGTGGAGGCCGCAGCGGTCGGACGAGGGCCGAGGACGATCACGGACGAGCGCCCGTCGTCGGCGCCGTTCGACGTGGAGGAAGTGGCGCAGCTGTCGATCGCGATCGCGTCGGTGCCGCCGGATCCCATGGCGATCGAGCGTGTGGAGCGGGGGCAAGGTGCGCCTGCGTCGCTCTTGCTGGCGGCCGCGGATGCGCGGAGGTTGTCGGGGGAGCTCGGGCGAGCGAGGAGCCTCGTGCTGCGCGCGCGGGCGGGCAACGCGAAGGGGGCCGATGCGCTCGCAGCCGAGATCTTGCGGCGCGCGGGGGAGACCGGCGCGGCGCGGGAGATCGCGGCGGACGCGGTTCGGAGGGGCGAGGATCCGGATGGGAAGGCGCGCGATCCTGGCGCGGATCGCGTTCGATGAGCGTCGCTTCGACGAGGCCGAGTCGCTCGTGCGCGACGCGACGACGTGTCCTGCGTACGAGGTCGCAGCGCTCGTCGCGACGACGAAGGGCGACACGGAGCGAGCGCTCGCGGCGATCACGCGTGGCGAGGCGATCGCGCGGCGCGCCGAGGAGCATGCGCGTTTCGCGGCGCTGCGTGGGTACGTGGAGCACGGGGTCGATCCGGCGCGGACGCAACGCGCGTTCGCAGCGGCGGTCGAGCATGCGACGCGCGCAGGGGCCGTGGTCGAGGAGGCGACGTACCGGACGGGCGAGGCGGCGGCGGCGGTGGATCTCGGGGATCTCGGTGGAGCGATCGCCACGGCGAGGCGCGCGGCGCTCTTGTGGGAGCATCTCGGGCGGCCCGCACTCGCGGCCCGTGCGCTCCTCGCGCGCGCGGCGGCACACGCGACGGCAGGGGCCTCGCACGAGGCAGAACGTGTGGCGCGCGAGGCGATCGCGCGGGCGCGGGAAGGCAAAGACACACGCGCAGAGGCGTATGCGCTCTGGGCCATCGCGGACGTGTCGCCTCGTGGTTCCGAGGAGGGACGACGTGCAGCCGAGCAAGCGAGCGTGCTCCTCGCCGATGCGGGCGGGGACGACACGTTGCGCGCCGCCGCGCGGCTCTTGCGGCATGCGGAAGGGGCGATCGACGTGGAGGCTCGTGTCGATCTCGACAGGCGCGCGGAGACGCCGAGCCTGTCCGCAGGCGCGCGGCTCGACTGGTGGCACGCGCGCGCGGAGCGAGAGCTCGCAGCCTCGGGAGAGCTCGACACGATCACGGGCGAGCGCGTGCTCGGCGCGATCGTGGCGCTCGCGGATGCACGTGCGCCCGTGTGGGCACGAGGCCCGACGCTCGCCGCGGGGTACGCGCTCGCGGCGCGGCTCGGTCGGGGCGACGTGGCCGTACGACTCCTCTCCTCCCTCGGCGATGCGGCGCGTGATCTGCTCTCGCGTGCATCGCCCGATCTCGCGCCGTCGATCCGCGCGCTCCCCTGGGTCGCGCAGGCCCAGGCCGCGCCGCAGGAAGGCATGCGCGCCGAGCAAGCGCGGGAGCTCGAGCAGCTCATCGTGTCGTTGAGTGATCGAGAGCGTCTTCGTGCATTGCTCGAGCGGGTGGTCGACGCGCTCGTGCTCTGGACGGGCGTCGAGCGAGGGCTCTTGCTCTTGCGGGCGCCGGATGGAAGGCTCGTCCCGCGGGCAGCGCGGAACCTCGCGCGGGCGGATCTACGCGACGAGCAACTCTCGCTCTCGCAAACGCTGGCGCGGCGCGCGCTCGCGGCGCTCGAACCCGTGGTGGCCGTGGACGCGGCGGGCGAGATGTCCGCGGTGCACCTGAGCGTGCATGCGCTCAAGCTGCGCAGCGTGCTCGTCGTGCCGCTCGTGGCGCGCGGCGAGGCGCTCGGGGTCGTCTACCTCGACGATCGCGTGCGACGAGGCGCGTTTGGTCCACGGGAGCTCGCGTGGACGAGAACGGTGGCGACGATCGCGGCGCTGGCGATCGCGGACGCTCGGGATCAGGCGCTCCTCCGGCGTGCTGCGCGCAAGGCGAAACGAGCGAGCGCGGCGCTGGAGGAGACGCTCGCGAAGCGGGAGGCGGCGCTCGACGTCGCAGAACGCGAGCTCAGCCGGACCCGCGGCGCACGCGAGACCCGCTTCGAGTACGGATCCATCGTGGGCGAGAGTGAGCCCGTCCGCGCGATGCTTCGGCTCGTCGATCGCGTGACGACCTCGGACGTGCCCGTCCTCGTGCATGGTGAGTCGGGCAGCGGCAAGGAGCTCGTCGCGCGCGCCATTCACGAGAACGGTCCCCGCGCGGGACGCCCGTTCGTGGGCGAGAACTGCGGCGCGATCCCCGAAGGTCTGCTCGAGTCGACGCTCTTCGGTCATGTGCGCGGCGCGTTTACCGGCGCTGACAGGCCACGCTCGGGCCTGTTCGAGGCGGCCGATCGCGGCACACTTTTCCTCGACGAGATCGGCGAGATGAGCCTCGGCATGCAGGCCAAGCTCCTGCGTGTCCTCGAGGACGGCATGGTGCGCCCGCTCGGCACGGAGCGCGCGCGCAAGGTCTCTGTGCGTGTCGTCGCCGCGACCCACCGCGACCTCGAGGCCATGGTCCGAGCGCGCACCTTCCGCGAGGATCTCTTCTACCGCCTGAACATCATCACGATCCGGATCCCGCCTCTCCGCGACCGCGCCAGTGACGTCCCGATCCTCGTGAAGCACCTGCTCGCCAAGTACGACCGCACCGAGGTGCGTGTCACGCGCGCAGCCATGGACCGGCTCATGGCGTTCCCGTGGCCCGGCAACATTCGCCAGCTCGAGAACGAGGTCCGCCGCGCGCTCTTGCTCTCGGACGGCGTCATCGAGCGCGAGCACCTCTCCCCCGACATCGCGAACGTCACGCCCTCGATCCCCGAGGACCTCGGCCTTCGTGTCCGCCCGCGCGTCGACGCCCTCGAGGCCCAGCTCGTGCGTGAGGCCCTCGAGCGCACGAAGGGCAACCAGACGCAGGCCGCGAAGCTCCTCGGCCTCTCGCGCTTCGGCCTGCAGAAGATGATGAAGCGGCTCGAAGTCTCCTCGTGAGGCGCTAGCGATCGACGACGAGCCGCGCGTCCCTGACGATCGCCGTGATCCCCTCGTCGTCGGCGTCGTAGAAGCCGCGGATCTTGCCCTCGCCGTCGACGAGCACGAAGCGCTCGCCGTGGAAGATCTCGAGGATGCCCTCGCTCGACTGCTTCTTGCCGAGCGCGATCTTGAAGCCCCGCAGGACCACGGTCTCCACCTCGCCGAGCGGCCCCGTGAGGAACGTCCACCGCGCTTCGTTCGCGCCGTACTTGGTCGCGTACCGGGCGAGCACCTCGGGCGTGTCGTTCTCGGGATCGACCGAAAACGTCACGAGTCGAAGCGCGTCGCCCATGTCCTCCGTGCGGCGCTGCACCTCGGCCATGCGTTTCGTGAGACGCGGGCACACGCTCGGGCAACTCGTGAACACGAAGTCCGCGATGTACGCCTTGCCGCGCAGATCCGCCGCGCCGAAGGGCTTGCCGTGATGATCGGTGAGCGTGTATGCGGGCAACGCGAGTAGCGGCTTCGGCGCCGAAGGGCGAGGCGTGAGCACGATCCGCGTGACGAGAAGAGCGGCGAGCAGAAGGCCAAAGACGACCCAGGGGAAACGACGCGCCCGCCGTGGTTCGGCGCTACGTGCAGGTTCGTTCGGGGGAGCGACCCCCGCGCCCGTACCGACCTCGGGTGTGGCCTCTGCGCGCGACGTCACGACGGGCGTGGTGTAGGCGTCGCCTCGCGTACGGTCAAGGCGAGGGCGCCGCGGCCGCGAGCATCGGCGCGAGGTGGTAGAGCATCAGGTACACGACGATGCCCGTGACCGACACGTACGCCCAGATCGGGAACGTGATCTTCGCGAGCTTCCTGTGCTTCTCGATGTTCCCCTGCCGGCCGAGCCGGAGCGTCACGATCACGAGCGGCAACGCCGCCATCGCGAGCAACGTGTGGGTCGAGAGGATCACCAGGTAGATCGTGCGTGCCACGCCGACATCGGGGAACCGATGCGTCCCCGTCAACGCGAAGCGCGTCACGTAACTCACGAGAAAGACGCCGGACGCGATGAACGCGCCCTGCATGCGCCGCTGATGCGCTTCGATGTTCCGCTGCTTGATCGCGACGAACCCTGCGAAGAGCAACGTCGCGCTCGTCGCGTTGAGCAGCGCGTTCAGCGGCGCCAGCAGTCGTCCGATGCTTTCGGCGTTCATGGCGGGATCAAGCCCCGATGATGAAGGCCGCGTAGAGGAGCATCAGGTACACGATGGAGATCGCGAAGAGCCCACGCGCCCAGCGCGACCCCGACGTCGAGCGGAGCCCCCACGCGCCGAAGCCGAGGAAACCCAGGCCGAGCAGCGCGGCCGACGCGAGGTACACCGGCCCGGCGACGCCGAGCGGGACGAGCAGGAACGAGAACAGGACGAGCGCCACGAGGTAGCCGACGATGTGGTGCCGCGTGATTCGATCCCCGCGCTCGATCGGGAGCACCTTGAGGCCCGCGCGCTGGTAGTCGCGGCTGCGGAAGATGGAGATCGCCAGAAAATGCGGCACCTGCCAGAGGAACAGGATGCCGAAGAGCGCCGCGCCGGGTGTGTCGATCCGATCCGTCACCGTGGTCCATCCGAGCAGCGGCGGGATCGCGCCGGGCACCGCGCCGACGAGGAGCGCCAGCGTCGTCTTGCGCTTCAGCGGCGTGTACAGGAGCACGTAGGAGAACAACGCAAACGCGCCGAGCAGCGTGGTCGTGACGTTCACCGCGAGCCCCAGCACGACGAGAGCGATCGCGGAGATCACGAGGCCGAACCAGAGCGCGATCTCCGGCGAGAGCCGGCCTGCGGGCAGCGGTCGATCCTTCGTCCGGTCCATCAGGCCGTCGGTGTCGCGCTCGAGGTACATGTTCAGCGCGTTGGCGCCGGAAACCACGAGCACGGTTCCAAGGAGCGCGAGCGCGATGGTGCCCGCAGTCGCCCCAGGCAGGCCCCGCTCCCGTGCGTAACGGCTCGCGACCCACGCACCGCCAAGCATCGTCGCGACCACGATGACCGTGATGCGAGGCTTCGTCAGCGCGACGAGATCGGCAGCCACGGCCCCGAACGAACGCTCACGCGGTAGATGGTCGAGCTCGCGCCGGTTCATCGGCGCCTCGCCGAGCGGCTCCGCGGGGATCGTCATGCGCGCACCTCGTTAGCAGATACCGCGCCGGGGGGCACGCGCGTGGGTCGAGGAAACACGGCAGCAGGAGCGACAGCCATACAGAACGACTTCATGAAGCGGTGGGAGCGTAGCGCGGCTCCGCGGTTCGCGGGAGGAAAGCCCAGCAAGACCGTGGGGTCGACGCGGGTTCGAAACAACAGGGTGACGCGCGGAAACCATACGAGCCGGATCGCGGACACCCGGAGCGCGGCACTACCAAAGTCCCTGGAGCTCGCCCTGGTTCTCGGGGGGCTCCGGCTCGGTGCCGTCGAACGAGAAAGCGAGCTCGAGCGTCTGCCCGTCGGCCACGGTCACCTCCTGCGTCTTCAAACCGTACCGGGCATGCCAGGCCTCCAGCCGAAACTTGCCCGCCGGCACGCGCTCGATGCGGAACGATCCCTCCGCGCCGCTCACGGCGAAGAAGGGGTGATCGGTGACCACGACGAAGCTCCGCATCCACGGGTGGATATCGCATCCGAATCGTACGATGCCGCCGGGCGGCAAGCGCTTCACGAGCGGAGACGATCCCATCGCCGTGGCCTCGTTGAAGACCGTCTCGGCGCCGAGGTACGTGTGCACGTTGTGCATTGTCCGGTCGCTGTTCTTCACGACGATCTCTTGCCCGGCCAGGACACCCTGGATCCGCGGCACGTACGTGCAGTCGACCTGATCCACGGTCGCGGCCGGCGGTACGTCGTAGCGACCCTCGAGGCTCTTCGGCGCGATACGGACGAGCACACCCCCGAGCTTGCCATCCTTGATGATCACGGCGTCGTGGACGAGCTGTTTGTCCTTGCACACGTCGGTCGCTTGCACCCGCTTCGCGGGCACCTTCATCTCGGGCGCTTGCCCCGTGAAGCGCACCTCGCCGCGCAGGGTCGCCGTGCCGAGCTTGCCTGCCGGCGCTGCATCCGCGGACGCGGATGCCGTGGGCGAAGGCGAGGTCCCCGCCTCCTTCTGGCAGCCGATGGCACCGACGAGCAGAGCCACGACCGAAGGGAAGATCCAGGCAGAACGACGTGATCTCATGTTGCTCCACGCGCGCGGGAAGGCCGCCCGATCGCGCGCTCCGGCCTCCTAGTGAACGGCGGACGGCACGTCAACGGAGCGCGCGGGTTCGTCCCGCCGGTTCGCGAAAAGAAAGGCCGACCGGCTCAGCTCGGGCGCGCGCCCTTGGGCTCCGAGCTGCCGGCCTTTTCAGGCTCCGCGGTCGCCTCCGTGCGCGCGATGGCCGCCCAGAGGCCCCGATGATCCCGCGAGGCGAGCACGGTCGCGAGCGAGGCGAGCACCAGCGCGAGCGCGCACAGCGGCACGTCGGGAGCGCCCCGCGCCACGAGGAGGAGCGCGATCGCGCCCGACAGCGCCGGCGTGAGGGTCCGCGTCGCGAGCGCCGCCACCGCGATCGCGGGCGCCGCGAAGGCCACGAATGTGACGAGCACGGGCGACGCGAAGGGCTCGGGGCGCAAAACCAGATTCTTGGCTGCGCGCGCGAGGAGCACGCTCACCGCGGCGGCCTCGTCCGACGTGCCCGCGAGCGCCTGGCGCGTCGCAAAAAGCGCGACCGCGAGCGCCACCAGCGTGGCCGGGCTCGTGAGTTTTTTGCCGCGTGACGCGACGAACCCCACGGCCACGACCATCGCCGCGCCGTCGAGCACGAGGCCCAGGGTCGACACGCCACGCGCCATCCGCGCCGCTGCTTCCGGCGCCACGCCTTCACGCATCACGAGGAGCACCGCTGCGACCCGCGAGAGCCCGCCGAGCCCGAGCAGCCCGAGCATGACCGCCGTCGCCCGCGCGAACGGCGTACGCACCGTGTCCCAGGCCGCGAGGAGCGCGAGCAAACACGCGACGCCCCCGACGAGCACGAGCGAGGCCGCCGGCACGCGTGACGCCGACGCCGAGAGGGTCACGAGCACGACGAGGCCACTCGCGAAAACGGCGCCAAAACGGACGACCGCCGGCAGACCTGCGCGGAGCGCGGAGAGGCCCAGCGAAAGAGCCCCGACCGTCGCGACGATCAGGAAAAACTGCGACGCCGCTGCGCCCGCGAGCTCGAGGAGCTCACCCAGACGACCGATCCCGACGGCGAGCCCTCGAATGGACGGGCCCAATACGCGGCCGAGCAACATCGCGATCACCGCGAACAAGGCGAGCGGCCGGACGATCGCGAGCGCAGGTGCGGTACCCGGCATCTCGGGACGCGCGGGTGTTTCGGGTTGGGTCGCTTCGGGGGTTTCGGGGGTGGGCTCGGACGTGCTCATCGGGATCCGGCTCGTCGCGAGCGGCTCGCGCAAAGACCTTGGCTCACGCGTCGCTCCATTCGCGCGGGTGGTCCATGCCGTCGAAGAAGGCGGATGCCGCGGAGTCATCGATCAGGTCCTGCATGCGGTGTCCCCCGAACTCCTCGAAGATCCGGTCGTCGTACTCGTCGGCGATGACCGACATGTCGCGCAGCGCCGTGAGGATCTCGTCGGGGTCGAGCGTCTCGCCGCCGAGAAGCGTGTGCACGAGGACGACACACGCGC
>JANMGF010000606.1:0-4301 GCA_031374535.1 Polyangium sp. (in: bacteria) | reverse complement strand
GTGCGTTACACTCTCCCCCTCGATGCCCGGCCTCGTCGCTTGCCCCTTTTGCCGTGAGATGTTCGAGCCTTCGGAGGCCCGCACGTGCCCCGAATGTGGTTTGGCGCTGGAGGACATCCGCAAGCTTTCGCCCTCGCGCGAGGCGCTCGAGGACGACGAGCCCGTGCCGCCCGAGATGGAGACGGTGCCCTTCACGTACGCGGCGCATGGACGGGGAGCGCTCGTGGTGATCGCGTCGCTCGGGCTCGCTGCATTTTTCCTCCCGTGGGTGCGTGAACAGGCCCCCGAGCTTCGGGTGCTCACGGGGTTCGGGTTCGCCCAGCGCCTCGAGTGGATGTGGGCGCCGTTCGCTTCGTGGTTCGTGATGTTGCCTCTCGTGCTCACGCGTCGCTCGATCCACGCGATGCGCGGGGCGCGGCTCGCGGTGGCCATCTTGGCGGTGATCGTGATCGCGACGGTGATCCTGCGTGTCGCCGTGGTCCCCGAGAGCTCGCGGTTTCGGCCCGTTCGTTTCGAGTGGGCCTACGGTCTGCATGCGACGTTCGTGCTCGGCTTGCTCGCGCTCGGCGTCGCTGCGCGCTTCGGCGGGCGCGCCTTCGACCTGCCTTCGAAGGAGGCGCGGAAGGGCGACGAGATGCTGCATTGAGGCGGGTTTCGGGGGTGTCTCGGGTCGACATGGAGGGGGCGTTCGCGTATTCTTTGGAGCGGCGGCGGCTTTTCTTCGCGTGGCGCGGGGCGGGTCCGTCGGAGGTGTGCGCCATGGCCAAGACACCGAGGAGCGCCCAGCGCGTTCGGCCGAGAGCGGACTCGTCCGACACCGATGCGTTCGACGTGCCCGCGGCCGTGTTGTGTACGATCTGCGGACAGTCCGACTGCTCGGGGTGCACGCCGGCGGACGAGCAGGCCTCGGGCGTGATGGCGATCGTCCCGTGGGAACGTCCTGGTGGAACGGCGTGGTCGAGGCTCTGGGGGACGGCGCTCGCGACGACGCAGGGGGCGGACGCGTTTTTCGCGGCGCTCCCGGACGGCGCGTTGCCGCCGGCCGTGCGTTTCGCGATCGTGGCCGAAGTGCTCGCCGTCGGCTCGATGGTGGCCATGCTCCTGCCCATCGCAGCGCTCGTGCTCCCGAACCTCGCGTTGCAAGTGATCGCGGATCCGGAGCTCCGCGTGCGCGCGATCGAGTGGTTCGTGATCGGCGTTCCGGCGCTCGCGGCGTGGATGATCCTGGCGCACGCGAGCCACGGCGCTGCGCTCGATGCAGGCGCATGCAAGCAGGGCGCGCGTCCCCAACGCAGGCGTGCGCTTCGGTTTGGCCTGTACGCATGCGGCTGGGATCTGATGACGGGCCCGCTCGGCGGGCTGTGGATGCTCGGCTCGCGCGGCGCGAAGGCGGCGGCGGAGGTCCTCGCCTTGTCGATGCGCGTGCCCGGTCTGGCCTCCGATGCGCTGCTCAAGGGCGTGTATGGTTTGCCCGAGGACGCGGCTCTCCGCGCGCGCCGCACGGGCACCGTCGTCGCGGTCGTCTCGGCGATCGTGTCGGCGCTCGGCTTGCTCCTCGTGATGGCGTTCGCCTGAGCTAGCGCGGGCCTACGGGCGTCTGCGTGGGCGCGGGCGGGCCGGCGGCGGGGCGACGCGACGAGGGCAACGTACCGGGCCTCTTCGCGGGTGAGACCTCGCCCATCGCGTTCACGCCGAGGATCTCGAGCAGGTCGGGGTTTGTCTCGCCGAGGTGCTGCTTGCGGAGATCACGGACGAGCTCCTGGATCTTCTTCTGCGTGCGCTCGTGCATGAGCGTCTGCTTGATCGACGGCGCCTCGAGCTCGAGCGGGCGATCGACGGCCTTTCGGCTCTGCCGACGCCAGACGACGGCCCACGACGAACCCTCCTGGACTGGCTCGGGCACGAGCTCGCTGTCCTTCACGCCCTCGGCTGCGCGGACGAGCGCGAGGTCGATCTTCGCGTCGGGGAAGTTCGTCGAGGTCCCGTCGGGCGCGACGAGCCCGAGGTTGCCGCCGGTCATGCTCGTCGACTTGTCGAGCGAGAGATCACGCGCGAGCTCGTTCCAGCGCTTCGGCGAGAGATCGGCCTTCGCCTTCTGGATGACGTCGAGGGCTTGCTCGCGTGTCGAGACGAGGATGCGCCAGATCGCGACGAGCGGCGGCGCGTGGTACTTGTCGGGGTTCGCGTCGTAGTAGGCGCGCACCTCGGCGTCCGTGACGGGCCCGCTGGCGAGGACCTCGGCGCGGATCTTCGAGACGATCGCGTTGCGGAGCACGCTGCGGACGCGCTCGCCGACCTCGGGCAGGTCACGCATCTTCGCGGCCTCGGCGCCCTCGGCGTAGAGCGCCTCCTTGAGCACGCCTTCCTCGAGGAACTTGCGCCGGATCTCGTCGTGCGTCTTGCCGAAGTAACGCAGCTGGAAGGGCGGCATCTGGGCGAGTTTTCGTTCGACCTCGGCCACCGTGATCGTTCGAACACCAACTTTCGCGACGATCGCGTTGCCGTCGCTGGGCGCGCCTCCGTCGGCGAGCACGTACGAGCTCGCGGCCGTGACGGCGAGGATCGCGATCGAGGAGGCGAAGATCGCGCGCAGGATCGAGGCAGGGCGCATGACGAACGCCATTCTTGCCGCGGCGGGGCCGAGGTCAAGCTGGCTCGCCTCTTTCAACGGCAGAAGGTGAAATACGTGGCGACGAACGCGATCACGAAGAGCGGCCACGTCGTCCTCACGAAGCCCGAGAGCTCCTCCGCGAGGCCCTTTCCTGCGCGACGCGCGGCCTCGCGTTTGCCGACCCTGCGAACCGCCTCTTTCGTGATGGCCGCGTGTTCTTCCTCGTCGAGCGGGTCGTCGCCGGCGAGGTGGTGCAGGTGGTGGGTGATCTCGTGGTCGATCGTCTCGTTGATCTCGGCGGCCACGTCGAACGAACGGTCGCGGCGGTGTTCGGACTGGAAAGTCCTGTAAAACACGCGGATCTCGGGGGCTTGTGGCATGCCGAGGGTCGGGTCCGTGCCGCCCGGCGTGTAGCAGCCGAGGAGCGGCTCGCCTCCGTCGTCGCAGTACGGCACGCCGTCGTCCACGAGGAGGTCGATGTTGCGGACGCCGCGGGCGCGGTAGATGCGATCGGCGGCGCTCGCGACCAACGCTTCGAAGGCGTCGAGGTCGGGGAAGGCGCGGCGTGACGCGCGAGGTTTTCCGATCTCGTACGGGATCTCGCGGACCCATGGGACGTCGAGGTCGTTCCTCGCGCCGCAGCCGGCGCAGCGGTGCACGGCGACGAGGCGCGCGGAGTAATGGGCTTCGTAGAGTCGATCCGCGACGGCCTGGTACGCCTCGTCGGGGGCTTCCGTGAGCGCTTTGGCGATCGCCGAGGCGCGGCGCTCACGGCCGAGCGCGGTGATGCCCATCGCGACCACGATCGCGGGCGTGATGCGGGCGGGGGAGGACTCGGCGCGGAAGAGCGGGAGGGCTTCCTCGACCGTACGTTCGGCGATGCGGATCGATCGCGAAAGCTCCGTGCCCACGCGGAGGGCGGGGATCGTGTGGGCGGCGTCGTGATCGAAGGGCGCGTCGAGCTCGGGGTCGTCGAGCTCTCCGTCGACGAACGGCGCGATCTCGAGCAGGCTCGAGGGGACCACGCGAAAGGGGGCTCCGCAATTTTCGCACGGGAGCTCCGCGGCCTCCTCGGTCTGCACGCCTGCGTGTGTCAGGAGCGCGCGGAGGACGTGGACGTCACGCAAGGACAAACCTCGCACGTCCATGCGGGCGCCCTCGTCTGTCGTGACGACGCCTTCGGCTTCGAGGATCACGAGCGCCTCCATGCAGCCGCCGGGGCGCGTATCGGGCGTGCGAGCCTCGGGGGCGGCGCGTCGGGCGGCCTCGCTGGAGAGGCGCGCCACGCGGCCGGAGGGCAGGTGCACGCGGGCGGGGAGGCGGGGCACGTCGAGGCGATGATGCCGGAAGGCGCCAGCGTCAACCGGTGGATCGCGGCTTCGTTGCTTCGCGCGCCGGGCTCCCTTAGAGTCCATTGCACCCCCCAGCGCCGTGTCGGCGCGTATTGCTTTTTGTACAGGAGAATGGCCATGCCTCACGCGGATCGTCCGATGCGTCGCTCTCTCGGTCTGCTCGCCGTGCTTGGTTTTTCCGTGGCGCCTCTGGCGTGTGGGCTCGAGACGAATGGGTCGTCGAGCTTGAGCGGCACAGGGGGCGCGGGGGCGTCGGGGGGTGCAGGCGGGATGGCCGGCGCGGGTGGGATGGCCGGCGCGGGTGGGATGGCTGGCGCGGGGGGGATGGCTGGCGCGGG
>JANMGF010000604.1:0-9248 GCA_031374535.1 Polyangium sp. (in: bacteria) | reverse complement strand
TCTGCTCGCGCACGAGATCGTTCACGCTCTTGCGTTGCGCGGCGAGCTTTTTCAGGACCTCGGCGTCGAGGTCGGCGAGGCCGAAGAGCGCCTGGTAGGCGTTGATCGGGTTGTGCTCGGCCGCGCGAATGAGCTTCGGGCCGCGGTACGAGAGAACCTCGTTGATGTAGCCGGACTTCTTGCCGGCATACAACGTGAGGGGCTCGACGCCGGCCGCGTTGAGCTCGCGCGCGATGCGGTTGTCGATCGACTCGCCCATCGACAGCGATTCGTTGCCGACGGGGTCGAGGGAGACCTTCGCAGCCGTGAGGCACTGGTTTCCGCCGCCCGAGTGGCCGCAGCCGTTGCCCGGGAAAGCGAAATCGATGCCCTTCACGATGAGCAGGCGCGAGGCATACGTGCTGAGCTCGCTGACCGCCCGGTCACCCTCGGCGTTCATCGACTCGGTCGTGAGGGGCCCGGTCTGGCTCGGCCAGAACATCTCGGGCTCGTCGGCCGTCTTTTGCACGACGCCGTTGGCCTGACGCATGAAGATCGCGAAAGGCGAAATGTCGCCCGCGCCAGCCTCGGCCCGGCGCGGCGAGAAGCTCTCCAGGAACGGGAGCGCGAGCGAGACGCCAAAGAGACCTCGAAGAAAATGACGGCGATTCATGGCGCGACCTCCACAGGACGGCGGGTCGAGAAGGCGTCGGAGGAGACGAGCTCGAGAAGGAGCTCCTTGACGGGCATGCCGGTGCGGGAGGCCTCGCCGAGCTTCTCGACGAGCGCGGCGTCCTCGGGCGCGGCGTCCCTGCCGAATGCGAACTCGAGCCAATGGCGCGCGAAGCACTGGTTCGCCTCCGGGCTCTCGGCGAGGATCTGGCTCCACTCGATGGCGTTCTCGAAATGGGCCATCGAACCGCCGATCGGATAGTTGTCCGCGGCGTTGACGGGGAGGCCGTTGTCCTCGCTCCGGTAGCGGCCGATCGCGTCGTAGTTCTCGAACGCGAAGCCGGCCGGGTTGATGAGCGTGCCGTGGCACGAAGCGCCGCACGTGCCCTTGCCCGTGTGCGCGGCGACGACGTCACGCGTGGTCTTGTTTTCGCCGGGCGGAAGCGGCGTGACGTTGTTCGGCGGCGGGGGCAACCGCGCGCAGAGCACGTGCAGATTCACGAAGACGCCGCGGTGGATCGGGTCGGAAGCGCGGGCCGTTCCGTTGGCCGCGAGGAAGCCGGCGCGCGTGAGGATGCCGCTTCGTTTCGTGGGATCGAGCTCGACCTTGGCGAACTCGCCGGGCGCAGGCGCCGCGACCTCGTAAATGCCGGCGAGCCGGTCGTTCACGAACGCGGTGCGCGACGTGAGCAGATCGACGAAGCTGCCCTCTTGTTCGAAGACGACGTTCTCCACGAAGAGCTCGGCCTCGGTGACGAGATCCTGGCCGATCTCGGGGACGAACTCGGGGAAAAGGGCGGGATCTTTGTAGAGGTCGCCGAACTTCTTCCAGTCGAAGAGCTGGTGGTGGAACGCGAGCACGACCTGACGCGCCTGCGGATCGGCGAGCATTCGCTCGGCGTGGACGAGCAGGCCCTCCTTCGTGTCGAGCTCGCCCGCGGTAGCGGCGTCGAAGAGCACGTCGTCGGGCATCGTGTTCCAGAGGAGGTACGAGAGCCTCGAGGCAAGCTCGTAAGGAGCGAGCGGGACGAGGCCGTCGGGGCGAGGCTCACGCGTGCCCTCGACGCGGTAAATGAAATGCGGCGACTGGAAAAACGCGCTGAGCACGTGTTCGACGCCTGCAAGGAAAGGATCTCCGCCGAGCAACGTGGCGCCCGCCGTGAAGATCGCGAGGTGCTTGTCGATCTCCTGGGCCGTGAGGGGCCGGCGATAGGCGCGTTTGCCGAGGGATTCGATGAAGGCGCGGGCGCGGGCGTCGTCGCCTTGTCCCTCATCGGCGGGCACGATCTTCGCGAGCTTCAAAGGGTCCGAGACGACCATGGCCGCGAGCTCTTCGGCGGCGCGCTGGTAATCGGCCCACAGGTTCGGCGTGACCGAGAGGACCGCCTCGTTGTTGTCGAAGACGCCGCCGAGCGGGTCTCCAGTGAACGAGGTCGAAAACCCTGGGCGGTCGTCGAGGAGCAGGACATCACGCGCCGTGTTTTCCCACTGTGCGTGGGTCAGGCGCGGGAAGGCGCTGCGCTCGGGGATCGCGAGGGCAGCCTGTCCGTCCTCGGACGAGCTACCGATCGTCCCGACACACGAGGGCAAGAGACAGGCGAGGATGAGCGCTCCGGCGCGCAAAAACGTCGGTAAACGGCGACGCGCGACGGAGGAAGGGGCGCTTCGAGTCTCCATGCCGGCCACCTCCAGGGCTTTGGCAAATGCGGTGAATATGTCCGCCCCCGCCGGGCGTCAACGCACAAATCTTCGAAGTGACCAGCGAGTCAGCAATATGACTCTTTGTGAATCGTGAGATTATATTTTGCTGCCACGAGCGGCATTGCGGAAGGCTTTACCCTTGGGCCGGGGCCCCTGTAGGCTCTCGCCGTGCTTCCGACGAACGCGGTGCCGCGCATGGCGGCGATTCGATCGAGATCCACGCGTTCGGCGGCGTGGGCCGCCCTGCTCGTGGCGCGCCTCGCAGCGCCGGCCTTGGCCTTCGTGATGACGAGCGCGCCCTCGTCTGCGTCTGCCGAAGAGCCAGCGACGAAGAAAAAACTCGCGGTGCTCGTGGAGGGCCAGGACGCGGCCTCGGTACGAAAGGACATCGAGGCGGCGCTGCCCGATCGGATCGAAGTGGTGACGCCGAAGGATCTCTCGGCGGCGATGCGCAAGGCGGGCCAGTCGAAGCCGCTCGGCGCGCCGATGACGAACCCGAAGCAACGGGACAAGCTCGTGCCACGCGTGCAGCAGGCCGCGTCGATCGTGGGCGCAGACGCGATGCTCGTGGCGATCGTGCAGAAGGTGCGGGGCGAGAAGCGCGTGCACCTCGTCTGGGTGAACGCGGACGACGACGCGACGCCGGTCGACGAGGCGGTGGCGCTCTCGGGATCCGAGGACGAACGAAGGAGGTTGATCGCAGCGGCCATCACGAGCACGGTCGAGCGGTACGCGCCGCCGCCGCCGCCCGAGAAGACCGAAGAGACGGCGCCACCTCCGCCGGTCGAGAAAAAAGAAGAAGCGCCACCGCGCGTTCGGCACGAGGCGGGCTCGTCCATCGTGGCGGCCGAGATCGGCTTCGAGCTCGGCGGGCGGTCGTTCTCGTACTCGGACGGGATCACGGGGAACCTGCGCACGTACGACGTGTTCGGCGCGCCCACGGCCGTCGTGGGGGTCGAGGTGTTCCCGGCGGCGATGACACGCGTGCCAGTGCTGCGGGATCTCGGGATCCAGCTCGGGTACGCGCGCGCATTCGCGTTGCAATCGGCGACGGAAGGCGGCGAGCCGGTGAACACCATTTCGCAGCGGATCACGGGGGCGCTGAAGTTGCGGATCCCCATCTCGCGACCGACGGGACCGGTCCTGGGTGTGCTCGGCGGCGTCCGATGGCAGACGTTCAACGTCGACGCGCCCCCGCCCCTCGGCGCGCAGGTGCCGAACGTCGACTACCTCGCGATCCGAGCGGGCGTCGATGGATGGATCCCATTCGGTCCGATGGCGGCGATCGTCGGATTCGAGTGGCTCGAGCCGCTCTCGTCGGGCGCGGTGTACGACAGGTTCTCGGGCCCGAAGACGCACGGGATCACGGCGACGGTGGGGCTCGTCGCGCGGTTCAAGACGGGGCTCCAGATCCGCCTCACGGGCGAGTACGTTCGGTTCTTCTCGGACTTCGATCCGGTGCTGGGCGACCCGAACGTGGCAGGCGGGGCGCTCGACCAGTTCTTCGGGGTCCGGCTCGGCCTGGCCTACATGGATTGAGGGAGACGATGATCAACGCGCGCTTCTTCCGTTACTGCGTCGCGGCGCTCGGGGCCCCTCTGCTCGTCGCGCTCGCGGGAGGTTGCCCCGGTACGCTGACCGAGGAGGAAAAGCAGATCTTCCAGGGCGGCGGGGCATGTCCGGACGTGCCCGCGCTGCTCGTGGAGAAATGCGGATCGGCGAACTGTCACGGCACGGGCTCGCCGACGCTGGATCTTGCCTCGTCCGGCGTGGAGGGGCGGATCGTGAGCGTGGCGGCGACCGAGTCGTGCGGCAGCGCGATCCTGGCGAACCCGATCGATGCGATGGGTAGCCTCATCTACACGAAGCTCGTCGACCCGCCGCCGTGCGGGCTGAAGATGCCGCTCGGCGGCACGATGACGGACCGCGAGATCGAGTGCGTGAGGCTCTGGATCGAGGGCCTCGACCCGCAAGCAGGGCCCGGCTCGGGCGGGATGGGCGGCATGGGCGGCGCCGGCGGCATGGGCGGCGCCGGTGGCATGGGCGGGATGTGAAGGACCGCTAGGACAAGGCTTTCGCGGGCGGCCTGCGGATGAGGACGAACGGCTGCACGACGGCCGCGGGGAAACGTACGTTCGCGTCGAGCGACCAGCGCGTGAGGTCCTCGGCCGTGGGCTTCTGGAGCTTGCCCGCGCGGATCCACGCATCGACGGTCGAGACGTCGTTCGAGGCGAGGGCCACGCCGACGTCGACGAGGTCGAGCGCGTCGTCGACGATGATGACGGCGTCACGCGCGAGGTGCGCGCGGAGGTCGCTCCAGTGGACGTCCCCCAAGGTCTTGGTGATGTGCTCGCGCATGAGGCGGGAGCCTAGCGCCGGCATGGAGCATGGCTCGCCTTTTCCTCGGGCCGTTTCCGTCGTACGCCTCTGTCCGCGATGCTGATCCTTCCTGCGATCGATCTGTTCGAGGGCAAGGCCGTCCGCCTGCATCAAGGGCGGTACGACGCGGTCACCGTGTACGATCCGGATCCGGTGGGCCTCGCCGGGCAGCTGCGGGGCAAGGTCACGCAGCTCCACGTCGTGGATCTCGAGGGCGCACGGGAAGGTCGGCCCGTGCAGAAGGACCTCGTCCGCGCGGTCGTGCAGGCGTTCGGGCCAGGCGTGGAGGTCGGCGGCGGGGTGCGCTCGGCCGCGACCGCAGAGGCGTACCTGGCGCTCGGGGCCGAACGTGTCGTGCTCGGGACGGCGGCGATCCGGGATCTCGCGATGGTCCGCGCGCTCGCGAGCGCGCACCCGGGGCGCGTGGTGGTCGCGCTCGACGCAAAGGACGGGTTTGTCGCCGTGGAGGGCTGGCTCGAGACGTCGACACGCACGGCGCTCGATGTCGCGCGCGATCTCGCGGGCTTCCCCGTGGCCGCGTTGCTCTACACGGACATCCAGCGCGACGGTACGCAGGCAGGGCCAAACGTCGCGGCCACTGCGGCGCTCGCCGAGAAGGGAGGTTTTCCCGTGATCGCCTCGGGCGGCGTGGGCACGCTCGAGCACCTCCGCGCGCTCGCACGCGTCCCGGGCGTGGCCTCCGCGATCGTCGGGCGCGCCCTCTACGAGCGCGTATTCACGCTGGAAGAGGCGATCGCAGCGGCGGCCGCGGCCCCTTCGACCTTGCCCTGACGCACCCGACCGGAGCCGACGAAAGGCCGCGCGCGCCCTTTTCCCGCGGCGATCATCGTGTACCCTTCGCGCCGTGGCCGATCGAGCACCTCCTCTGCGCCGCTCCGTGCCCCCGCCGCCGCCGCCGCCGCCCCCGGGCGACCCGGGAGAGGACTTTCTTTTCCACCTCTACCGCGGCGGCGAGCTGCTGCAGGACAACCGCATCCACGAGGCGAAGGCCGAGCTCGAGCAGGCCCTCGCGCTCTCGCCCGCGGATCCGAAGGGGCAGGATCTCCTCGGCGTCGTCTACTTCCGGCTCGGCCTCTTTCCACGCGCGATCGGCATCTTCGAGAAGCTCGTGGCGGACTTTCCGGAGGCACTCGAGCCACGCGTGAACCTCGCGCTCTGTTTCCTGAAGACGGGGCAACCGGCGCGGGCGCGGCAGGAGCTGGAGAAGGTCGTCTCACACCACGCGGGGCACGTCCGCGCGTGGGGTTATCTCGGGCTCGCGCACCAGGCGCTCGGTGACGTCGATCGTGCTCTGCACGCCTTCACGCGTGGCGGGCACGACGCGATGGCGCGGCGGCTGATGGACGCGACCGCGGGCTCGCCGCCCCCCACGCAACGCAGGCCCATGATCGGCTCGTTCCAGGAGATCGATCGTTCGGGTGATCTCTCGCCGTCGAGCGCGCTGCCGCAGTCGCTCTCGGCGGGCTGGGACGCGCTCCTCGCCGCGGCGGAGACAACCCCGCCTGCCCGCACGACGCCGGCCGCACCCGCGCCACCGACGATGACGGCGCAGGCCGATCCACCGCAACGTGGTCCCCTTTCGGCGGCGGATCTCGGCAGACGGCACACGTTGCATTTTCCCGCCGAGGGCAAGAGTTTGCTCCACCCGGGCGGCGTCCTGCTCGTGTCGCCGACGAACGGCTTCGTGGTGCGTCCTTCGCTTGTCCGGTCGATGGCCTACGCGAGCGGGATCCGCCACAAGCCAGTGATGCGAAGGATGCGCGGACGGGCCCTCGAAGAGCCGCTCGGCGGTGAGGGGGACCCGCTCGTCGAGATCGAAGGGCGCGGCGAGCTCGTCCTGGCGCCGCTGGCGGAGCACGAGCTCATGGCGATTGGCATGGAGGAAGAGCCGCTTTACCTGCGCGAAGATCTGCTCGGCGGGTTCGAGGCGACGATGAGCTTCGAGAACGGTCGCATGCCGGCAGGGGACGGCGAGGCGGTCGGGATGGTGCAGCTCCGTGGCCCGGGTACGCTCGTCGCGCGCCTCGGGGCTCCGTTCCTCGCGCTCGACGTCCGGGAGGGCAAAAACGCGGCGCTGCATGCGCCAAGCGTGCTCGGCTGGATGGGGCGCGTGATCCCGAGGGCGTTGCCCCCGAGCGAGGCGCCGGCCGGGGCGCGGAGCTTCGTGGTCTTCTCCGGCGAAGGCACGGTGCTCTTGCATGGTCGCTAGCGGCTCGAAGGTCGACAAAGCCTCGCTGCGGAAGATCAAGGCCGCGCGACGCAAGACGCTCTGGGAGGACGCGAAAAACGTCCCGAACCTCCTGACGTTCGCGCGGATCGTGATGATCCCGGTCGTCTTGATCTTGCTCGGGCGCGGAAGCCCCCACGACTGCTTCTGGGCGGCCGCCGTCTACGCGCTCGCAGCGATCACCGACATGCTCGACGGCTGGCTCGCGCGTAGGCAAGGCCTCGTCAGCGTGCTCGGCAAGTTCCTCGATCCGCTCGCGGACAAACTCATCGTCGCCGGGACGCTCGTCTGGCTGGTCCCCATGGGGCGGATCCCGGCCTGGGCGGTAGTGCTCCTGATCTCGCGCGAGATCACCATCACGGCGCTGCGCTCGATCGCCTCGTCCGAGGGCATCGTCATCGCCGCGGGTGACGGCGGCAAGACGAAGACGGCGCTGCAAATGATCGGGATCGTGTGCCTGATCCTGGGCTACCCCTACTGGTACACGATCGGCATCTTCGACTTCGGCGTCGTCGATCTGGTGCACGTGGGACGGGTCTTGATCTACCTCTCCCTCGTGTTCTCGCTCTGGAGCGCGGGCCGGTACATGAGCCTCTTCGTGGACGCGATCGACGCGAAGAACAAGGCGGCGTACGACGGACCGGAGCAGGCTCCTGAAAAATGATAAGAGAGCCCGCGTGATTTCGCGCCGTATGTTCCCGGGGTTCGTCCTGGTCGCACTCGCTGTGGGGGCCGCCTTCGCCGCTTGTTCGAACCAGGGCTTGGGTCAGGCCTGCAGCATCGACAACAGCAACGCGGACTGCGAGGAGGGCCTCGTGTGCGTGTCGAGGACCGAGCTGCTCGGCGCGTCTGACATCTGCTGTCCACCGACGGGCAGTGACGACCCGGCATGCACGCCCGGAGGGCTCGGCGCAGGCCAAGGCGGCGCGGGCGGCACCGGAGGGACCGGGGGCGCGGGTGGTGCAGGTGGGGCCGGTGGCGCGGGTGGCGCTGCGGGTGCAGGTGGTGCGGGCGGCGCGGGCGGCGCGGGCGGCGCCGGCTGAGCCTCGCGTGACGAGCCAACGTTGACCGCTCCGGCCGTTTTGCCGTTCGCCCCGAGTGATCTCGACGCGCTCGCAGGTGCGCCGGGGCCGGTTCGCGTGGCAGGACGGGTCGTCGAGGTCGTGGGGGACGAGGTCGTCCTCGCGGACGCGTTCACGCGCGTCACGGTCTCGATCGCTGGAGGATCCCTTTCACCTGCGGATCTCGCGGTCGTCGAGGCCTCGTTCTCCGCGGGCAAACTCGTCGCCGGCCGGTTGATCGAGCGGTTTTCGCCCCAGGCGCCCGACGTCTCGCGTCGCGCGGCACGTGAGCTTCCGGCGAGCGAGACCGAGCGGCTCGTGTTTCGCGGCGTGGGGCGCGCGCTTCGAGCGCGGGCGGAGGCGTTCGCCGAGGTGCGCTCGTTTTTCGTGCGTCGCGGCTTCCTCGAGGTCGAGACGCCCTCGATGGTCCCCTGCCCCGGCCTCGATCTGCACCTCGACGCGTTCGGCGTGGGGGGCGCTCCCGAAGGGCGGCCGCTCTGGCTCATCACGTCGCCCGAGTACCAGATGAAACGCCTGCTCGCGGGCGGCGTTCCCCGATGTTTCCAGCTCGCGCGTTGTTACCGCCGCGGCGAAGTCGGAAGCCGCCACAACCCCGAGTTCACGATGCTCGAGTGGTACCGCGCGTTCGCGCCGATGGAAACGGTCGTCGCCGACACGGAGGAGCTCGTGCGGTTGGTCCTCACGAAGCTCGCGGGCGGGAGCGTGATCGAGGTCGAGGGCACACGCGTGGATCTCGCTGCGCCGTTCGAACGGATCACCGTCGGCGAGGCATTCGCGCGGTACGCGGGCACGAGCGCGGACGAGGCGATCTCGATGGCGAGCAAGGACGAGGATCGGTTCTTCCGGCTGCTCGTCGAACACGTAGAGCCGAGCCTCGCGCGCCTCGGCCGGCCCGTCTTCCTCGTGGAATACCCCGCGCCTTTCGCGTCGCTCGCGCGCCTTTGCCCCGACGATCCCCGTGTCGCCGAGCGTTTCGAGCTCTATGTCGGCCCCATGGAAGTGTGCAACGGCTTCGGCGAGCTGACGGATCCGGTCGAGCAGCGGGCGCGTTTCGAGCGGGATCAGGCGCACCGGCGCGCCGAGGGCAAACCTGTCTATCCGCTCGACGAGCGTTTCCTCGCAGCGCTCGCGGAGGGCATGCCGCCCGCGGCTGGGAATGCGCTCGGCCTCGATCGGCTCGTCGCGCT
>JANMGF010000731.1:0-1046 GCA_031374535.1 Polyangium sp. (in: bacteria) | reverse complement strand
CCTCGATGGAGGGTTCCCTCGACGCGCTCCGCGGTGGCATCGGCGACGTGTGGGACGCGGCCACGGCGCTCAGCCCCGATCCACGCTTCTCGCTGATCGTGTTCGTCGACGATGCGCTCGCGGTGAACGACTGCGCGCCGTTCGGCAGCGTCGATGAGCTGCGCGGGGCCTTCGATACCTGGCGCACCTTCTGCTCTTCGAACGAGAGCCCCGTCAGCCGCGCGAACAACATCGACTTCCCGGAGAACTCGATGGACGCGCTCTACCTCGCGGCCACCGAGTGCAGCTTCCGCGAGGGCGCGACGCGTGTCCTCGTGCACGTGACCGACAACACGTTCTTCGAGCGGCCCGCTCGTTTCTCCGATGCCGTGACCTGCGAGCACACCTTCCCGGAGGTGAGCCGGGCGCTGGTCGCGTTCCAGCTACGTGTCGCGTCGTTCCACGACACGGCCGGCTATCCGGAGGGCTTCTCCCGGCCCTACGACGGCGCGCCGGGGCTCGTCGAGAGCACGGGCGGGAGCTCGTTCTCGCTCGACGACGTCGTCGACGGTCGCGTGAACATGGGCGACGCGATCCGCACGTTCGTGGAGACCGAGTACTGCACTCCTTTCTTGATCTGAGCTGGGGTCACTCCTTCGCCCGCAAGTAGCCGTACAGACTGGGTTTCTGCGGGCAGGTAGTCCGAGTTCAAGGAATCACCCGTGACGCATGCAAGTTGGACTACCACCCCTGAGGAGGCCTGTGATCTCGATGGTTTGCGAGACGAGGAGTGACCCCCGGGTGCGGCGTGAACATGGGCGACGCGATCCGCACGTTCGTGGAGACCGAGTACTGCACGCCCTTCCTGATTTGAGATGTCGCGCACTCCGGAGCCCTCGATGAAACGCTCGCTACCGATCGTGGTCGCGCTGCTCGCCGCCTGCGAGCCCGGAACTCCGTACGTCGAGCGTCCGCCCGCGCCCATGCACGATGGGATCTACTCGTTCGCCAACGGCTGCTATGCGATGGACGCGACCGACCCCGGCAGTACCGACACGCGCTGGCTG
>JANMGF010000382.1:0-4690 GCA_031374535.1 Polyangium sp. (in: bacteria) | reverse complement strand
GGCCTGCCCGAGGAGCTCGGCGGGCGCCACGCCGATCCCATCATCCGCGGCTTGATGCACGAGGCGCTCGGGTATGCCAGCGCCTCGGTGCAGGGCCTCGTGAACGTCCACCACATGGCCGGCTCCGCGATCGCTCGATGGGGCACGGCTGCGCAAAAAAAGCACTGGCTCCCTCGCTTCGCCTCGGGCGAGCTCGTCGCGGCCTTCGCGCTGACCGAGCCTGCCGTCGGGAGTGACGCCCAGGTCGAGACCCGGGCGGAGGTCGACGGCGACGACTATCTGCTCACGGGCACCAAGCAATGGATCACCTGCGGCGCGAGCGCGGACGTGTTTGTCCTCTTCGCCCGCGTGGGCGACGCGCCGACGGCGTTCATCGTCCCGGCCGACGCAGAGGGTTTCTCCCGACAACCCATTCAGGGGATCATCGGCTGCCGCGGCTACATGCTGGCGAGGCTCGACCTCTCTCGATGCCGGGTCCCCAAGGCATACCGCATCGGCGCGCCGGGCTTCGGCATCTCCCACGTGATGTCCGCAGGCCTCGACCATGGACGGTACAACCTGGCCTGGTCCTGCGTCGGCCAGGCCCAGGCTTGCCTCGACGCGAGCCTCGCTTATGCCGACCAGCGAAGGCAGTTCGGCGCCCCGCTCAAGGATTTTCAGCTCGTCCAGCGCCTGCTCACCCGGATGATCGTCGGCGTCCAGGGCGCGCGGCTCCTCTGCTGGCGGGCAGGCCACGCCCGCGCCGAGCGGCTCGAGAGCGCGTCGTACGAGGCCATGATCGCCAAGTATCAGGCCTCCACCATGCTGAATGAAGTGGCCAATCAAGCCCTCCAGATCCACGGGGCGAACGGCTGCGGCAGCGAGTATCCCATCCAGCGTTACCTCCGGGACGCGCGCATCATGGAAATCATCGAAGGGAGCACCCAGATGCTCGAGATCATGATCGCGAAGCTCGGCTGCGCCGAAGCCGCGGCATCGAGGACGACATGACCAAGCCCCCTCGCGCATATCGCACGAAGATCCTCCGCGAGCACACCGCGGCCCGCCACGTCGGTCTCGACGGCGACGACGTGCTCATGGCGTCCTCCGACGTCCACGTGATGGGCCCGGGGCTCGTCTCCCTGCGCGGGGACGTGCTCGCCGTCTTTCGTTTCTTCGAGCACACCTTCCTGCGCCTCTCGCGCCGCTTCGACGCGACGGAGAACCATTATCCGGTCATCCTGCCCGCGCAGATCCTCGAGGAGGTCGGCTATTTCGGCCATTTTCCCCAGCACGTCACGTTCTGCACCCACCTCCCCGAAGATCTCCCGATCATCGAGGCTGTCGCTCGATCCGCGAACGAGAACCAGGGACGGCTCGCGGAGGAGCTCCGGGCGCAGGTCCAGATCGCCTCCCACGCGCTCAAACCTGCCGTCTGCCTGCCTTGTTATGGTCAGCATCGCGGCGCGAGGATCCCCGAGGGCGAGGTCGTTCGCGTCACCATGCAGAACCATGTGTTCCGTCACGAGACCAGCCCGTACGACGCCCTCGCTCGCCTGTGGGACTTCCAGGTCCGCGACATCGTGTTCATGGGCTCCTTCCAGCGGCTCAAGGCCCTTCGGCAGGAGGTCATGGATGCGGCGATGGACCTATGCAAAGAGCTGGATCTGACGGCCCGCCTGGAGCTCGCCAACGATCCCTTTTTCCTCAGCGAGAACTCGAACAAGATCGTCTACCAGCGGCTGGGTGAGGTCAAGTACGAGCTGATGCTGACGATACCCCACCGCGACATGGCCGTGGCGGCGTCCTCGTTCAACCTGCACCGGGACTTCTATGCATCGGTCTACGACATCCGGCATCCCGACGGCGCGGTCGCGGAGACGGCGTGCATGGGCTTCGGCATCGAGCGCTGGGTCTACGGTTTTTTGAGTCAGAAGGGAATGGACCCGCGTGAATGGCCCGAGCAGGTCACGAGCTTCATCCACCGCCGGGCTTCGGCCTCGTGAGGACGGGTCGAACGAGGGACGTCAGCTTGCCTTGTCGGCGCCTTCCATTTGTTTCCTCAAGCTGAGCGGACGCATGTCCGTCCAAACCTGCTCGATGTACTCGAGGCACTCCTTCTTCTTGCCGGTCTTGCCCGCCGCGCTCCAGCCGGCGGGGATCTCTCGATCGGCGGGCCAGATCGAATATTGCTCCTCGTGGTTCATGACCACGTGGAACGTCGAATCATCGTCATCCAGAATGCTGGTCGCCATACGATCAGACTACCACGGGCGCCGCGGGGCACGCAAGGACCTACCGAAACACGGGCGCCGCCTGGCTCGCGGAGCGGGTTTTTCGGCCGGGAGCGCTCACCCCACGGCTCCCCCGCGGCGTGAAGGTGTTGAATCGTCATGATGCTCGCCAAGCTATTTCTCCGACAATCGATCGGGCTCGTGGTGCTCTCGGTCGTTTGTGGTCTCCTCTCGGGCGCCTCATTCGCCGCGCTGGTGGCGCTGCTCAACGTGGCGCTGGCCAGCGACAAGGAGCGCCTCGGGGATCTTGGCGTCAAGTTCGTCGCCGTCGCGATCCTGGCGCTGGTCATGAGGGTGGCGTCGCAGGTGCTCTTGACCTGGCTCCGCCATCGGGCGCTCCTCGAAATGAGGAGCGGGCTCGCATCACGTATCCTCGCAGCGCCATTGCGCACGCTCGAGGAACAGGGCTCGCACCTGGTCCTCGGCGCGCTGATGGAGGGCGTGGTGACAGCGGGCACGGGGCTGGCGATCCTCCCGCTCTTCCTCACGAACTTGGTCGTGATCCTGGCCTCGTTGTCGTACCTCGCGTGGCTGTCGCTCGGGGCGCTCGGGGTCATGCTCGCCTGCATCTTCGTCGGGCTCGTGACGTACTGGCTCCCGACCCTCTATGCGCTGCGTCTCCTCGAGCGAGGGCGCAACGTGCAGGATACGGTCTTCAAGCAATTTCAATCGCTCGTGAGCGGCATCAAGGAGCTCAAGCTGCATCGTCGCCGACGCGCGGTGTTCCTCGACGAGCACCTGGTACCGACGATCGACAAGATGCAACGCCTCGGGATGAAGAGCCAGAACCTCTTCACCGCATCCAGCGCCTGGGGACTGCTCTTCTTCTTCGTCTTTCTTGGCGTGCTGGTGTTCGGGTACCAGCGGTGGGTCGAAGTCGATCGCGCGACGCTCACGGGATATGCTCTGACGACGCTGTACATTCAGCAGCCTTTTGGGGCGATCATGGACATGATCCCCGTCATCGGGCAGGGAGATCTCGCCGTACAGAAGATCGAGAAGCTCGGGTTGTCGTTGAGCTCGGAAGAGGCTCCCGCGCCTCTCACGCAGCCGGCGGAGACCGAGCGCTCCTTCGATGTCCTGGAGCTGTCCAAGGTCACGCACACCTATCACCGAGAAAATGATGAAGGGGGCTTCACCCTGGGCCCCATCGACCTGACGCTGCGACGAGGCGAAGTCGTGTTCCTGGTGGGAGGCAATGGTAGCGGGAAGACGACCCTGGCCAAGATCATCACGGGCTTGTACACGCCGGAGGGAGGCGAAATCCGGATCGACGGTCAACCCGTCTCGGATGCAACGCGGGAAGATTACCGCGAGCTCTTTTCCGCCATCTTCTCGGATTTTCACGTGTTCGACGTTCTGCTCGGTTTGCCCCCCACGATCGAGGAGACGCGTGTCAAGCACTATCTCTCGCGGCTGCTCCTCGATCGCAAGGTGGACGTGGTGGGCGGCGTCCTCTCGACCACCGCGGTATCGCAAGGGCAACGCAAGCGCTTGGCGTTGCTTGCGGCTTACCTGGAGGACAGGCCCATTTACTTGTTCGACGAGTGGGCTGCGGATCAGGACCCCCAGTTCAAGGACATATTTTATCGAGAGCTCTTGCCAGAGCTGCGCAGCCAAGGGAAAACGATCATCGCCATCACGCACGACGATCGTTACTTCGAACTGGCAGACCGCGTGGTGAAGCTGGAGGATGGCCGCCTCGCGGAACACGCGGCGTTCAGCGCCGGATCCACGCCGCACACCGGGCCCCTCGCGACCAGGACCGCCAGCGAATCACGTCCTCCCCGGGCCGACCATTCATGAACGAAGGTCAGCGACCGTCCCAGGGCGCGCGGAGGCCGCGGTGGCGCTCTTGGCTCCTGCCGCTCGCCATCGCCCTCCTCGCGCTCGCCTTGTATCATCCTGCGCTGCGCGCGGGATTCTTCGAGGACGATTGGGTGGGGATGGCGACGCTCGAGGGACATCATATCTCGAACGCGCGTCCCTTGGACCTGTATCGCTTGTCCAGCGGTCGGCCCGAGGAGGTGAGCCGGTTGATCCACGAGGGCGCGCTGCCTTGGTGGACACATCCCAATTTTAGATTTGCTCTCTGGCGCCCGATCGCCAGCGCCACGTTCCTGCTCGATCATACGCTCTTCGGACTCGACCCCCTGGGAGCGCACGTTCATTCGCTTCTCTGGTTCTTGGCCCTGCTCGCTGCCATCTGGACGCTGTATCGACGATCCTTCGAGCCGTCGATCGCGCTTCTGGGCTTCGCGCTCTTCGCGCTCAATGAGGGGCATTGGGAGGCCGTGACCTGGATTTGCGGTCGCCACCTGCTCATCTCGGCCACGCTCGGGACGTTGGCCCTCGCGCTTACGATGCGACCTCCCGAGAAGGCGCCCCGGTTCGCGTGGCCTCTGAGCTTGTTGCTC
>JANMGF010000519.1:0-3967 GCA_031374535.1 Polyangium sp. (in: bacteria) | reverse complement strand
ACGCGTGCCCACGTGCCAGCGGAACGCGTGCCCACGTGCCAGCGGAACGCGTGCCCACGTGGGCCCGGAATACGCAATGAAACGCCTTAGCAATAAAATACTGCTGCCGCCAGCTCTACGCAGCGTGCTTTCAGCCGAAGACCTCGAACTGGTTAACGAGTTGATGAACCAGGTGGAGAAGCAGTTCGAAGCCAACATTTATGATTTTCAGTACAATACTAACACCGACTCGAACAGGACCATCTCGCGTAAGGTGTGGCAAGCGCTGGTTTTCCGAGTCAATCACGCCGGGTATATTGCCTCTTTGACAGGCGCCATCGTGCGAATTCGCCACCCATTGGCTTAACGTTACCGCACCTTTGCTGGACGACCGACCAAGCAGTTTGCTCGCTCTCCTGGTCGGTACTTTACTCCTCCTTCTCCAGGGCGACGCTCCAACCATCGCATTTTATTTAAAAATGGTTCGCACCGGCGACGATCCTGCCATTGGGCAAGATGATTCGCCGCCCTCGGCTCCAAAGGCGGCCGCATCGAGCAGCCTACCCGCCGCCTTATGCGCGATGCACGTCGCCTCCTCGTCGCCCAAGCGCCGGGCGAACGGTCTCAAGCAGAACAGCGACAAGCGCGGGTTCTCACGACGGATCGCGACGGCGGGAACCTGGAATCGCCGATCCCGAGGGTGGTGTCGCCTTTTCGGAGGGGGGCCGGAGGGCCGGGGCAAGGGCGGTGGCGAGCGGAAAGAAGGCGACGACCTGGCCGGGCGGTACGTGTATCCGACCCTGACCGATGAGTCTCCGGCGGTGAGGTCGATCCGACAGGCACAGGTAGCGGCGGCACTGGAAGGGGACTTCGAGATGGTGAGGTTACTGCAGGCCTTAGTGGAAAGGTGCCCGATGCCGGAAACGCAATATAGAGAAAACACAACGAAGCAGAAGGGCAAGGTGATACGCTGAACCGCGGGGCCCGAAGTCGCCAACACCCTCACTTGGAAGGCGGGTTATTCCCTCGACCGCCGCCCGACGGCTTCCCGGTCGTGCTCGGCCAGTTGCCGCCATGGCTGCCGCCACCCCCGCCCCCGCCTGCACCCTTCGGCCCGCTTCCGCCGCCCCCTTTGGGCGTGCCTCCGCTGCCGCCGCCTTTGCCCCCGCCCCCGCCGCCTCCACCTTTGCCGCCGCTACCACCGCCCTTTGCCATGGTTCCCTCCTTCGACAGCAACGTACGGCAACAAGTCCAAACGCAGTAGCCCCACCCGGACTCGAACCGGGACGCCCTTTCAGGCAAGGGATTTTAAAGGCGATCCTGCCGGAGTCAACCGTCGCGAACCGTGCGATCCGGCGGGTTCTGACAACGGGTCGCGACGGTTGGAACCTGGAATCGCCGAAACCGGGGGCGGTGTCGCCTTTTCGGAGGGGGGGCTGGCGAGCGATGGTGCGGGGGACGACCCGGCTGGGCGGTACGTTTCTCCCACCATGACCGAGGAGTCTCCGGCGGTGAGGTCGATCAGGCAGGCACAGGTGGCGGCCGCGCTGGAAGGGAACTTCGAGTTGGTAAGGCTGATACAAGGGTTGGTGGAGATTTTCCTGGTGCCGGAGGAGGAGGTGAGGATGGCGAACGGGGAGAGCGGCATCGACCAAACAGAGGGTCCGACGCGGTCTCGTCGTGGGAGGACCTGAGAGCCACGGTTTACGAAAACTGGGCCGGTATCCCGACTGCCCCTCTCGCAAGTTGTTGAAAGAGCGTTGAAAACGGCTCGGAACAGCCAGGGTGCGATGGTGAGGGGTGCATTCGAGGAGGCGACGTCAGGCGACAGCGGGCGACGTGGGGAGCATTGAAGTGGGCAACAGGTGGGCAACGGGCGGGCGAGAGCTGGCACGACTCGACCACTCCTCGGGAATGTTGCAAACGGCAGCAACGCGGGAACACTGGTCCTTGCGGCAGGGTGCTGGATTTGTCTTGTAGAACGGAACTGGCTGTGAGATCTGTCCCTCAGTGCGCCTCAGTGGTGTCGGAAGCTTGTGGTCAGCGCGCCGCATTCGCGCTGTAGGGTGGCGAGCGGTAGCGCCGACCCGTCGCCCCTCATCGATCAAGCGGGCTCATGACGCCCAAGGGGCCGCGATCGACGATGTGGGTGTAGAGCATCGTCGTTCGCAGGTCGCTGTGTCCGAGCAGCGTCTGGATGGTGCGGATATCGGTGCCCGTTTCGAGCAGATGCGTGGCGAAGCTGTGGCGAAGCGTGTGACAGGTGACGCGCTTGTCGATCTTCGCGAGGCACGCGGCGCGGTGGATGGCTTTCTGCACGCCGGTCTCGTGGATGTGATGGAGCACCGGTCGACCTGTCGCAGGGTCGATGCACGGTCTCGATGCTGGAAACAGGTATTGCCACGCGAGGCTCGTGGCGGCGCTGGGCATTTTCGTGCGCAACGCGTGCGGCAAGTCGACCTCTCCACGACCGTTTGCGAGCTCCTGTCGATGGCGCGCCGCGACCGTTTGGAGCTGGGCACGCAGGCTTTCGCGTGCACGCACGGGCAGGAGGGCGGAGCGGTCGCGATCCCCTTTGCCACGACGAACCATGACTTGATGGCGCTCGAGGTCCACGTCCTTGACGCGCAGGGAGACGCATTCCATCAGGCGGAGGCCGGCGCCGTAGAACATATCGCCCATGAGGCGGAAGGGTGGTTCGAGCTGATCGAGGAGGGCGAGAACCTCGCGGCGCGAGAGCACAGCAGGCAAATGCATGGGTCGCCGCGCGGGCTCGAGATTGGCGAGCTCGGGCATGGCGATTTCCAGGACGCGCTTGTACAGGAAGACGATGGCGCAGAGAGCCTGGTTTTGCGTCGATGCGGAGACGCGGCGCTGGGTCGCGAGGTGGTTGAGGAAGGTCGTGATTTCTGGCGCGCCCATCGTGCGGGGATGTCGTTTGTGATGAAAGCGGATGAACTTGCGGATCCAGTGGAGATACGCTTCCTCGGTGCGGCCGGAGTAGTGCATGCGTCGGAGGGTCGTCCGCGCTGCTTCGATGAGGGTCATGGGGTCCTTTCACGGAGGTGGCTGGGGATGTCCTTCCATCGTCGCGAGGCGCGGAGAGTTGCGTGGCTGCGACGCGAAATGTGTATGGTCACGACGCACGACGGGCGCGTAAGAGCGCGTGGTTGCTGGCATAGGTTTTGCGGCAGCGATGTTGATACGCAGGCGCTGCCGAATCCCGGAAACGGGCGGGTTAGGCGGTCGCTGCGTATCACGCTGGGGGGCGTGATTAGGCCGCAGCGGGCTAACCAGCGTGGAGACGTGGTTCGGCGGCGGCAGTCTAATTACACAGTTCAGCGGCCGGGTACTGTGTCGAAGTCCCCGCGGTGTCCACTGACGGTGCAACCGGGCGGCACCCCAAGCACTTGACGCGCCAATGAAGCCGGGCGAAGATTCGGAAATGACTATGCTTGATGAACTTGATGGTTTTCGCAAGGCTATCACCAGCATCACCTTTCGGGTGCGCCAGATCACGGGCGACCTTCACTGCTCCGGGTGCGGCGCCTCGCGTCGTGTTTTCGGAGAGATGATCTATCCGTTTATGGGCGAGATCGATTTCAACAAGGCGGTGCAGGACATTGCAGCCAGCGCACCGTTTGTGGTCTGCGACCTCGAATGCGTCCAGTGCCGCGCAAACTTCAAGGTCATCCGCTATGCTGGTCCCAACGGCCTGGCACTCGTAGTTCTTGCTGACACCGCGGGTGGGCTTTCTACTCCGCATACCCCGAAAGGTGTCGCGTACTACCTCGACCAGGCAGAAAAATCGCACTCACTTGGCGCAAACAGTGCCGCCCTTGCGATGTTTCGCTCCGCACTCGAGCACCTCTTGTTTGAGCAAGGATTCGAAAAGGGCATGCTACACCAGAAGATTGTGGCACTGGAAGCCGCGGTTGGTGCCGGAACCGCACCCAAGTGGGCTACCGACCTCGATACCGAGTACCTC
>JANMGF010000460.1:0-2138 GCA_031374535.1 Polyangium sp. (in: bacteria) | reverse complement strand
ACGAGCAGCTTTCCAAGATAACATGGACCTGGCTGTAGACGGCCCAGCCGATCCGCGGAAATCTTCGATCTCGCATCCGCTCGTGGGTGGGGGCTGTTGGCGCACGCGTGGGGCCGGCTCGTTTACTCGTCGGCGCGACTTTTTTCGCGTGCGACGACGGAGCGGCGTAGGGATACTTTTTGGCGGAAGGAGTCAGCGTCGATGTCGAGGGTGTGGCAGTGCTGGGCAAAGCGATCCACGAGGGCGCCGAGGCAGGAGGCGTCCTTGAAGACGGTTGCCCATTGCTTGTAGGCGAGGTTTGTCGTCAGGATGATCGACTTCTGCTCGTGACGGCGGCTGACGATGTGGAAGAGCAAATCGGCTGCGCGGCTGTCGCAGGGGACATAGCCGAGTTCGTCCAAAATCAGCATATCCGGCGAGGTGTAGCGGCGTAGCCTTCTTTCCGTGGCGGGGATGGACTCCTGGCGCATGAGGTCGGCGAGCGCCGCAGGGAGCGTGCGAAAGACGACCGTATAGCCGCGCTCGAGCGCGCGTAGCCCGAGGTTCTTGGCGAGCGTCGTCTTTCCGACGCCTGCGGGACCGCGGAAAAGAATGTTTTCTCCGCGCCTCAAGAAGGATAAGTCTTCGTAGAGATGCTCGAAGAGCCCTCGATCGAGCGAGCGTGGGTGATTCCAATCGAAGCGGTCGAGCGGCGTGGGATTACCAAGCGCCGCGTCCTTGGTGCGCCGGGCGAGGTTTGCGGAGTCGCGCTCGCGCGTTTCAATCGCGACGAGCTCCTCGAGGATCTGCGCGTGCGAGAGTTTGCTCTTCTGAGCATGGACGAGAAGGGCGTTGAGCGACTCGCGGTCCGCGCGCAGCCCGATACTCCTCAAGTTTTCGTGCAGATCAGTCATCGTAGTCTCCGAGGTCGTGTGGGATCACGTCGCGCTCGTGGACGTGCTCGGCGAAATGGGGGACGAGCGGGGCGGCACTCGATTTGTGCCGCTCTTGCTCGCAAAGAATGGCGAGCGCGCCTGGATCGTGCGTGCCGCGCTCGATCATTTCGGCGACGGCTTTTTGGAGCACAGCCGGACCATAGGCATCGAGCAGACCGATGGTGCGCGAGACCATGGCGCCGAGGCTGCGCTCGTGCTCGAGCCAGCGCTCGTAGAGCACGTCGATGGCAGGGATCTCCGCGCGCAGCCTGTCGCGGCCTTTGAGGTCCCGGGCGGCCTTCTTTTGCGCGAGCAGCTCGGCACGATGCTCGTTGATTTCGACGTATCGATTACGCCCCCAGCACCGCGGGTGTCGCGCGACTTCGCGGTCTCCGTCGAGCAGGCGCACGAGCGTATCGCTCGCGACGAGGGTGAGCGATGAATTGGCAAAGGAAGGCGGCACCGAGTAACCGCTCGGGCGTGCGGGGATGAGGCCTCGCGTCCGCGATCTCCGCGATGAAGGTGCGAAGATCGGCATTGCCTTGCTCGATGGAGTGGAAGCTGCGCGCGGCGAAGAAGCGTTCCTTGAAGAATCGGATCGCCCGCTCGACGTTGCCTTTCTCATGGGGTTTTCTCGGCGTGCACAGCCGCGGCTGCACGTGTAGGGACGCGGCGATATCCAGCAAGTCGGGATGAAAGCGCACCAGATCCCCGTGCCTCTCGATGACAATGGTCTTGGCGTTGTCGAAGAGCCATTGCCGAGGCAATCCACCGAAATGCGCCGCGGCGCGCACGAGCGAGCGCCGGAGCGAGTGCACGTCGAGGCTCAGGACGAGCTCGGCGAAGCTCGCGCGCGAATACGCGAGCACCATGACGAAGACCCATAACGGGCGTTTGCCGCCGGGCACGATGAGCTCGCCGACGTGCGCCCAATCGATCTGGGCTTGCTCGCCCGGGAGCGTCTCGACGCGGAGGAATGCCTCTGTCTTGGGCTTGGGACGCGCCTGCTTGATGTAACGCCGCACGGCGCCGACCTTTCCCTCATAGCCGCGGCCGCGGATCATATCGAGGATACGCGTGGCCCGGAGGCGCGGATACCGCGCCAGCGTCTCGTCGATAAAGGGGATGTACGGATCGAGCTTACGCGCGCGGACGCGCACGGTGCCGGGCTTCATTCCGACACCTCCGGTCACCCGTTTGACGACATCCAGGTGGAGCCCGAGC
>JANMGF010000455.1:0-2507 GCA_031374535.1 Polyangium sp. (in: bacteria) | reverse complement strand
CAGAAGACGCTTGAAACCCTCACCGAGGGCATGACCGTCAAGGGAACGATCAAGAACATCACCGAGTACGGCGCCTTCGTCGATCTCGGCGGTATCGATGGTCTGCTCCACATCACGGACATGAGCTGGGGTCGCGTCAATCACCCCAACGAAGTCTTCAATGTTGGCGATGAAGTCACCGTCAAGGTGCTCAAGTACAACCCCGAGACCGAACGCGTTTCCTTGGGCCTCAAACAAACCCAAGAAGACCCGTGGAACCATGCCGAAGAAGCCTATCCGGCTGGCAAAAAGGTCCGCGGCAAGGTCATGTCGATCACGGACTACGGCGCGTTCGTCGAATTGGAACCCGGAGTCGAGGGTCTCATTCACGTCAGCGAGATGAGCTGGACCAAGAAGGTCAAGCATCCCTCGAAGCTTCTCGATGTGGCGCAAGACATCGAGTGCCAAGTTCTCGAAGTAGACGCGCGAGCGAAGCGCATCAGCCTTGGTCTCAAGCAGCTCGAGCCCGATCCGTGGATGCTTTTCACGGACAAGTACCATCCCGGCGACAAGATCGCGGGCAAGGTCCGGTCTCTCACCGATTACGGCGTGTTCGTCGGGATCGAAGAGGGCGTGGACGGCATGGTTCACAAGAGCGACCTCTCGTGGACGGTGCGCGTCAACAACCCGAGCGACCTTCACCACAAGGGTGATGACGTCGAGGCGATCATCCTCTCGATCAACCACGACGAGAAGAAGGTCTCCCTCGGCATCAAGCAGCTCTGGGACGACCCGTGGCCCACGATGCTCAGCGAGTTCGCGCCCGGCCGCGTCATCGACGAGTCGCAGGTCATCAGCATCGTCGAGTACGGCATCTTCGTGCGGCTGCGCGAAGGCGTCGAGGCGCTCGTTTCGACGGGCGACATCCTCGAGCCCGAGGGTACGAAGATCAAGGTCGGCGACCTCATCAAGGCCGAGATCTCGAGCGTCGATACCATCGAGCGTAGGCTCTTCGCGACGATGAAGAACATCGGCGTCGAGAAGCCGGCTCCTGCCGAGCGCCCGAAGCGCGTCAAGAGCGCGAGCGCCGGCGGCAGCGGCGGCAGCAGCGCAGTGGTCGAGGACGACAAGCCGGTGCCGGGAACGGTCGGCGATCTCATCCGCGAGAAGCTCGCCGGCAAGCTCGATCTCAAGGCCAAGCAGAAGGACCAGGAGTAATCCTCCCCCTGCTTCCGTGACCGTTCGCGGCGCCTTCCCTCGGGGAGGCGCCGCGCGCGTTTTGTCCCTACGATCGACGGATGAAACGTTTCGCCGCGTTCGCCGTCCTCGCCGCGCTCCTCGCCACGCTCCCTGCCCTGCCGGCGCGCGCCGATCCCCCGCGAGACCCGGATCCTTTCTTCGGCCGCGACAAGGCCCTCCACTTCGGCTTCTCCGCCGCGCTCGCAGGCGGCGCATACGGCGCTTCGGCCCTCGCCGGGCTCGATGGGCGAGGGAACCGCGTCGCGGTCGGTTTGGCCGTGGCGCTGGGCGCCGGGTACTCGAAGGAAATCCTCGACGCGGCGGGGTTTGGCACACCGTCGTTGAAGGATTTCGCCTGGGACCTCATCGGTACGGCCGTTGGGCTCGGCGTATCGATCGCCATCGATTACGCCCTCTCCCCTGCCCCGGCCGCGAAATCGGGTGTGCCGTCGCCAGCGCGGTGATCCACCGGCCGAAGCCGGTGCTAGCGTGCCGCGATCGATGGGCAATCCGCTCTGGGCGCCGTGGCGCATGGAGTACATCCTTTCGAAGAAGGGGGGATCCTGCGTGTTTTGCGGGATCGAATCCGCTTCCCCGGAGGAGCTTCGTGCGCGGCTCGTGGTGTGTGACACCCCGCGAGCGTTCGTTGTTTTGAACCGCTACCCGTTCGCCGCGGCGCACCTGCTCGTCGTGCCACACGCGCACGTCGACGCGCTCGAGAAGCTCTCGAGCGAGGACCATCACGCGCTCTTCGATCTCGTACGCGAGGCGACCGTACGTCTTCGCGCGGCGGTGAAGCCCGAGGGGCTCAACGTCGGCTTGAACCTCGGCGCGGCCGCGGGCGCGGGGATCGCCGAGCACCTGCACGCGCACGTTGTCCCGCGCTGGAGCGGAGACACGAACTTCATGCCGGTGCTCGCCGACGTACGCGTCGTGCCCCAGGCCCTCGAGAAGACGCGGGATCACCTCGCGCCCTTCTTCGCGGACCTCGCGGGCGCGCGTTTGCCCGCGGCGACAGAGGGAGCCCCGAACCCGTGAGCGAACCGTCGAAGCCCGTGTCCCAACTGCCCCCGGAGCGCAAGACCGCGCGCCGCATCTTCCTCGGCACGAGCGCCGTGCTCGTCGTCGCGCTCTGCATCGTCGCGCACGACGTGATGCTCCCCTTCGTGCTGGCGCTCATCGTCTCGTACGTGCTGACGCCCGCGGTCCTGCGGGTCGAACGGATGCGCGTGCCCCGCTGGATCGCCATCCTGCTCGTGTACGCGATGACGCTGGGCGCGATCGGCGGC
>JANMGF010000425.1:0-5148 GCA_031374535.1 Polyangium sp. (in: bacteria) | reverse complement strand
GCCGAGCAGCGCCGCGATGAGCAACGCGGCCTCGACACCCTCGCGCACGACGATGCCGCCGCTCGAGATCGCCGTCGACAGGAAGCTCGTTCGTTTCGCGCCCTCGGTGATCTTCGACTCGGCCGCCGTGAGCTCCCCGAGCGTCTTGCCGATCGCCCGGCCGAGCTCGGCCGGGCCGTCGCCGCGATCGAGGCCCGCGCGCATGCCCATGTAGTGCTCTTCGAGGCGCGCCACGACGCCCGCGTCGATCGACTTGAGTTGCGCTTCGACCGGCTCGACGCCCTCGAGGTAGCTGTCGATGATCTGGCCCTTCGCGCCTTCCCGATCGCCGCGCTGGAGGGCGACACGCGCGCGGTCGAGCTTGGCCCGCGCGAGCGCGAGGGGAGAACGTGCCGCGCGATCCTCGTACGGCGCACGCTTGCGGAGGTCCGCGAGCACCGCGGGGACACGCTCCTTGGCCACGCCCGCGGCCTCGAGCTCGCCGCGGAGGGATTCGTCCGAACGCGTAGCAAGTTCGGCGAGCGCGTACGTCGGTGAGCCGTCCGCGGGCGCCTCGATGTGGCGTAACGAGACCACGTAGAAGGCGACGTCCCAACGATCGGCGTCGCTCAAAAGCGAGAACGGAACCATCGCGGTGCCCTGCACGCCGAAACGTACGGTGCTCGCGACGCGGAAGGGCGTCATGGCTTCGGCGACGCTCGGCTCCCAGAAGTTCGCGGGGCGCGGGTTCAACGTCGCGGCCTTTGGCGTGTCGCCGCGGCCTTGCTCGCCGTGACACTCGGTGCAGTGCGTCTGAAAGAGGCTCCGACCTCGCTCGGCGTTCGGAGCCGCAGCGGGCGCCTCTGCCAGGCGGAATGCGCCGAGGATCGCCGTGCGCGCCTCGATCGTCGCCGCCGTCACCTCGGCCGCCGGCGCCTTCTTGTCGACGAGCCCGCGCACCTTGGTCACGAGCGCAGGCAGATTCACGCGTGGCGCGTCTGCTGGCAACGCTGGCTGGATCCGACCTGCGATCTTCGCGCCGTCCTCGAGGAGCGAGAGCTGCTCGTCGTACTCGCCCTGGTTCGTGACGGCGCCGTTCGCCACAGCCCCGCCGTAATCCGCGCCCACGTAGCCGAGCACGTGCACGAGGCGTTGCGCCTCGACCTCCGGCGGATCGCCGTAATCGGCCCACACGACGGGCGCGACCACGAGCACCAGCGCGGCCGCGAGCAGCGCCACGAGGGACCGAAGACGCGTGAAGATGACAATCATGTTCAACAAGGGTACCGAAACAACGAAACGTTGCAAGTCCTGGATCAGAAGTGATCCAAGGATCCGAAAAACGTCTGGTCGGGATCGAGGGTTGGGAGGGGCCCGCCCAGCGCGAGCGCCATCGGGATGGAGGTTCGGCGGGTTCGGGCGATGAACGGTGCGTCTGCGAGGTGCGGCGGGAGCCATCCCGCGACGTTCGTGGCGCCTTCGGCGAGCGCGATGCTTCGAAGGGCGCCGAGGACGTCCTCGCGTGGGAGGCCGGGCGCGGCCCACTCGTCGACCCACAACGTGCGAGGCGGGGGCGCGGAGCCGTCGTCGCGTTTGCCGTCGTGGAGTGCGGCGAGCACGTATCCGACGTCGCGGCCGGCCCGCTGGAAGATCCAGCCGCGGTCGACGTGGTTGCGGAAGCGGAAGTAGCGGAGGATCTCGAGAGAACGTGCAGGCCGCACGAACGAAGGATCCCAGGAAGCATCGTAGGTCTCGATCATCGCGGGCTCGTCCTCCGCCGTGGCGGGGCGCGTGTCGAGCGAGGTTTGGGCGGGGAGATCGGAGACGGCCGCCGTGTGATCGAGCGCCGAAAGCGCGACGAAGCCGAGACGCTCGTAAAAGCCGGGATCGATGTCCGAGTAGAGGAGCGCGAGTGCTGCGCCGTCCGCGCGCGCCTCGTTCACGACGGCACGAAGGAGCTCCGTCGCCGCGCCCGTCCCGCGCGCGTCCTCTCGCGTGAAGACCGCGCCGATGCCCACGCCCGGGGCCCTGCCGACGCCCGGAACATGCACCGAGATGCCGTACCGCTTGATGCCTGCGACGAGGCCCGTGTCGTCGACGAGCCCCGTGTACCGAAGGATCGAAGGTCCCGCGCGGCGGAGCTGCGTCCGCTGGAACTGGGTGTGCGCCTCGAGATCCCGACCTCCCGACCAGATCACGTGCGTCTGCCGCGCTGCCTCGGCGATCAGCGTTTCATCGAGCCTGGGCACGTACGTGCGGCTCATGTCGGCGCGACCTCCCGGCGGATCTCCTCGGCGACGGCGGCCGTTCCCCGATCGATCTCGTCATCGGTGAGGTACGGCGCGGGGCCGAGGCGCACGAGATCACGTCGAGCGTCGACGAAGACGGAACGCGCGCGGAGCCGATCGACGACGCGGACCGTGCCCGGCGATCGTATGGCCACAAAAGGTCCACGCCGCTCCTCCGAGCGAGGGGAAACGATACGATCGGAGAGCCCCGCCTGGCCGAGCCGTTCGAGGATGCGGCGCGTTTGCCGGAGCGAGATCGAGCGTAGAAGCGGGACGTCGAGCCCGAAGGCGTCCCAGTGCCGGAGCACGGCTTCTGCGCGGTAGAACGGCGTCGGATCGAACGTCGCACCGGTGAACCGCGCGCCGCCGGATCCGTACCCCACAGCCTCCGTCCGATCGCCGTCGAGCGCCGAGAAGTCCGCGAACCAGCCAGTGTCCACGGGGCGGAGCTTCGTCGCCGCGGGGAAACGCAAGAAGCAGATCCCCTCGCCGAACTCCGCGTACTTGTACCCGCCGCTCGTCACGAAAAGCGCGTCCTTCGCCGGTCCCCAGGCGATCGGGACCGTGTTGAACGCGTGGTAGGCGTCGACGAGCGGCACGGCGCCGATCTCGACCGCGCGCGCCACGATCTCCCCGATCCGCGGCACGACGAACGCATCTTCGAACAGCACGGCCGAGATCGCGACGAGGCTCGTGCCGGGCGTGATCGCTTCGAGGAACCGATCCGCGAGGCTCTCGCGATCCGCCGCGTCGACCCACACGACACGCAGGCCCTCCTCGGCGAGCCGGGATAGTTGGCGGTGCAACGAATGGAACTCCGCCCGCGTCGTGACCACGGTGGGGCGCGACGCGAGCGGGAAACACGAGAGGAGCCGCGTGACGAGCTCGTGGGTGCTCTTGCCGAAGGCTACCGGGTCGCCCTCGTCGAAGCCGAGCCGCCCGAGGATCCCGCGCCCGACGGCCTCCATCTTCGGAAAAACCGCCCGGTACCACTTGTCGTCGACGAGCCGCGCGGCGTCGTCGAACGCCTCGATCATCGCCTCGCGCGCGACGTCCGGCCACGCCTGGTGCGAGTGGCCGGTGAGCAGGATGCGATCGCCCTCCAGAAACCGGCCATACGTTGCCCGCAACGCGCCCAGGTCTCGCACCCTGCCCGCCTCGTCGCTCATGCTCGTGCTCCTTCGATCACTTCGCCGCGGGCCGCGCGTAGGACACGGTCACCTTCGTGTCGACCGAGGTCTTCTGCGTGTCCGTCTTGCCGGCCGCGCTGATCTTCACCTCGAGCGTCATCGCGCTCTTCACGCTCATCGATCCGCCCGTCGGCGCCACGTCCTTCGTATCGAGCACGCTCGTGCCGCTGCCCTGCGAGTTGAACGAGACGAGCCGCGCCGACGCGCCCGCAGGCATGCCAGGCGGCGCCACCGTGTCCTTCGCCGCGAGTTGCTTCACGGCGACGTCCAGCGTGAGCACCTCCCCCTTGCGATCCTTCAGCGTGAACGTCGAGACCTGCAGGAGATCCGCGCCGTTGGCCGTGAGCCTGCCGATGACCTCCCACTTCGCGCCCGGCCCCACCGCCTCTTCCGGCAGCGGCGCCATCATCGACTCGATCGACTGCGTCATCCCCGCCATCATCTGCTGCGCCGCCGCCGGCACCGTCGCCGGCATGTTCACCTTCACGTCGCGGACGCGGCCCTTCTCGTCGACGAAGTACCCCATGCCGAGCCCCTTCATCGGCTCGAGCTGCGGGCGCAGCGCCTCGGCGATCTTGTCCTGCCCCGGCGCCTGCGACTCCACCGAGACGTCCTTCAACTTGCCCTCGATCGGCCAGTCGTTCCCCTGGCGATCCCCGGTCGAGAAGTCGAACAACATGACCATCCGCGGCATCTTCGTGGGCGGCAGGTTCATGCCCCCCGCGTTCATGCTCATCTCGAGGTCCATGCCCATGCGGAGGGGCTTCGACGGGCCCTTCACGAGCGCATACGCCGCCGGCGATCGCGGCTCGCTGCCGGGCGCGAGCAGCCGCACGACGGGACGCCCTCCCGCCTTGACGAGTTTGTCCGCGGCGCCCTTCGGGAGGATGCCGTTCGGCGCGTCCGGAACCGCGGTCTTCGCCGACACATCGGCCGCGGGCTTCGTGTCCCCCTTGGGTGCGTCGCCGCCCGGGGTCGGTTTGGCCTTCGTGTCGGCCGCCTTGGCCTCGTCCTTCGGGGCCTCGGCTTTTGCTTCGGCCTTCGGCTCGGCTTCGGGCTTTGCTTCGGCCTCCGGCTTGGCCTCTGCTTTCGCCTCGGGCTTCGGCTCGGCCGGCTTTGCCTTCGCCTCGTCGACCTTCTCCGGCAGGGGCGCCGGCGGGGTTTCCTTCGTTTCACACGCGACGAGCGACCACGCGAGAAGACCGGCGAGCGGCAAGCCTAGGAGCGACCTCGACATCACGAAACAACCTCCCGAGCCGGCCAGACCGATCCCCCGAACCGGGTCCGGCGGCGGCCGAGCCTGGCCTTTATCCCACTTCCAGGCGCGCTTCCACTTTGCCCACGCGCGGCGCGCCCGCGTGGATCACCACCGCCCCGCGCGCCCGGAATCGTTCCGACGGGCGAAGAGGGTAAAAACGTTGCCCACCTCCTTGGTTCCGGGGCAATGTCGGAAGCTAGAGGCACAAAATGCGCGCGCGCGCCGAATTCCTCGACGGACTGCTCGAGCTCCACAGGTACGAAGATCGCAGCGCGCGCCGCAGCGTCTTCCGGCAGAGCATCGCCTCGCTCGCGATCGAGGCCTCCCTCGACGGCCCCCCGCCCCTCGACGGCCTGTCCGCCGAGGCCCTGCTCGGGAGCATCCGCACGGCCCTCGCCGACGGGCTCTTCGAAGACCTCGGCTGGCTCGCGCC
>JANMGF010000420.1:0-2320 GCA_031374535.1 Polyangium sp. (in: bacteria) | reverse complement strand
TGTGCAGGAGCGCGCAGACCTTCACGCTGGCGGGTTTACGCGTGCGGAGCAGCTCGAGCAAGTGCGCGATCGTGAGGCCCGTGTCGACGATGTCCTCGACGACGAGGATGTCGTCGCCCTCGACGGGCTTGGTGAGGTCGTGCGTGATCTGCACGATGCCCGAGGACTTCGTGCCCTCGCCGTAGCTGCGTACGCCGAGGAACTCGACGCGCGTCGGCAGATCGATCTGGCGCGCGAGGTCGGCGGTGAAGACGAAGCTGCCCTTGAGGACGCAGACGAGGACGAGGCTCCGCCCCGCATAGTCGCGCGTGATCTCGGCGCCGAGCTCCCGCACGCGCGCGGCGATGCGATCGGCTTCGATCATCGTGGTGACGTTGGTAGCCATCGCGTCGCGAGCTAGCACTGGGGGAGCGGGGCGCCTAGGTCGACGTGGTGCGGCCACGCTCCCGGCGGGTCTCGGGGTGCGTTATGCTGGCCAGATGGCGCACCAGCCGGCCGAGGATCAGCGGGTGATCCTGAACGGGATGACCTGGAAAGACTACGAGAGGCTGCTCGCCGACCGCGGGGATGAAGCCGGCGCGCGCATGGCTTATCTCGACGGAACGATCGAGCTGATGCGTCCGTGCTTCCACCATGAAGGTGTCAAGAAAACGATCGCTCGTCTCGTCGAGGCGTACGCGGACGAACGGGGGCTCGGCCTAAACGGATACGGCTCCTGGACGCTGAAGAATGCGTTCGTCGAGAAAGGTCTCGAGCCGGACGAGTGTTACGCGCTCGGCGTGCCGAGCGGCGACATTCCGCAACTGGCCATCGAGGTCGTATGGACGAGCGGCGGCCTGAACAAGCTCGAGATTTACCGGAGCCTCGGCGTGGGCGAGGTATGGGTCTGGGAGCGAGGCGCGGGCATCACGATCCACCTGCTCCGCGAGGGTCGGTATGAAAAGGCGCCGAGGAGCGCCCTGTTGCCGGAGCTCGACCTTCCGCTGCTCCAAAGTTTCGTCGAATCGCCGGACCAGAGCCAGGCCGTGCGCGCGTTCCGGGAGGCGTTGCGGGGATCGGTGCGCGGCGGGTGATCACGGGCTCCGGCCGGGTGCTCATGGGTCGCGGCCGGGTGATCACGGGTGCCGGCCGGGTGCTCATGGGTCGTGGCGGCGTGACGAGGCATCGCGACGCCGTGGCCATGCGTGTGCTTGTCTGTCAAGGGCGCTTTCAGTCGGTGTCCACGTCGTCCGGCGTGGATGATTGGGTGGAATCCCCTTCCGTGAGCTGCTTGTAGGACCACTCCACCTGCTTCTTGCATCCAGCGGCATCCAGCCAGGCTTCGATGTCTTGGGGCGTCCCGGTTGGCGGATCCTTCCACAGGACGGCAAGGGTCCATTGCACGACTCGCCGCCGACGCGCAAGAGAAGAGCTTTCGGAGCCTTCCTTCTTACGCTGCTCGGCCATTTGATTGAGTCGCTCGCATAGCCACTCGACGAACCACTGCAGGTCGGTACGCTCATCCGGCAGCAAGTCCGGTTTGAACATCTCGAGGAAACTGCGGGCAGTCAGCGAATACTTTGCGAAGCGGCTCGCGCTACGCCTCAGTTTCTCATACTCCCCGGTGTTGAGAAGTGTGGTCAGCTCTTCTATATAGCGGAGCCGAGGTTGTCGAATATCGAGATCCAGGTTCCAACGAAACTTTCTGATCGTCTCGTCCACGCGCTTCCACGCGATCGTCACAGCATCATCCAATCTCGATACGACATCGCCCATTGCGGCTTCGTCCTCGACCTCGATGCGCAACCAGGCGTCGACGGGATCCGCAACGGCATCGATCAGTAAACGCTGCTCATTCACTATGTCGGCGCGGGTCTCGTAGCATACACGCGGAGTTCCTTCGACCAGCGGAAACCGATCGCCCTTAAATTCGTTGCACGATCCACAGGTAAGAAAGTAATTCTCGAACGCATACGCGAGCCACCAGTACCCACCCTTCTTCGGACGGAAGTGATCGACGTATCGCTTGTCCAGAGGGTCGAGTTCTTTCTGGCAGTATGCGCACACCCACCCCTGCATCGCGTGCAACGCGCCATGAACCGCCGGGTGGCGCCAGGTGTCCTCCTCGAACTTAAGCTCGGCCTTCGGATTGCGCTCCAGGAGTTGCCGGTGGTCTTCCGTAGTCGTGCTCCCGCTCGCCCCAGGGCTGCACAGGCACGGCAGCGTCACGCGAGGTCGCCTCAACCGGATCACGTTTTACTCCTCCGCGGCCAGGCTTCCCCTACGACTCCCGTGCCTTTTCGCGCCGTTGCTCCGCGAGCTTGCGCCGATAATCGCGGTT
>JANMGF010000406.1:0-1773 GCA_031374535.1 Polyangium sp. (in: bacteria) | reverse complement strand
CCGCGTATCACGGCGAGGTGATGAACGACATGGAGGGCATGCGGAACAACATCCACGATCAAGAGGAGCTGATGGGCCGCGCGGGTCGAGTCGTGCTGCTCACGCAAGATATCGTCGGTATCGCCGGAAGGCACCACGCGAAGCACGCCGCGAAGTTCAGGGTCATCGAGAATGGCACCCACCTCCCGAACGAGACGCCGGAGTTCATCGCGGAGCGCGACGCTCTCGCTGCGCGTTTGCGCCCGCAGCCCGACACGAAGGTCCTTCTTTATGTCGGTCGCATCTCCCGCGAAAAAGGCATCTACGAGCTGATGGAGGCGATGCCCGGCATCACGAGGGAGAACCCGAACATCAAGCTCGTGATCGCCGGAAACAAGCCCAACGATCCCAACGTCGCCAAGATCGAGGAGTTCTGGCGGGCCCAGGGGCTCTCCGCCAGCGTTCATTACGAATTCGTGGGCTGGGTGGACGGCGTGAAGAAGGCCGCGCTCTACTCGGTCTCCGATTACGTCATCATGCCGAGCCATTATGAGCACATGCCGCTGACCGCGCTCGAGGCGATGGCGCAAGAGAAGCCGGTGATCATCACCGATATCGAGAGCCTGCGCGGCACGTTCCACGCGAACGACCCCGAGCGGCGCACGGTCATCCCCATCGCGGACATCAACGATCCGCAACAAATCGTGGAGGCGGTGCGGTTCGTCATCGAGCGGCCGCGCGAGACCGCCGAGATCGTCGAGCGAGCTCACAGGCTCTTGACGTCCCGGTTCACCTGGACGAAGATCACCGAGCGCACGTTATCGTTGTACCAAGACGTACGCAAGGAAGCCGAGCGAGAGGAGGCCGAGCGGTTCCAGCGCGCATTCGAGGCGCGCTTCAAGAGGCTCTTCAATCTGGGATTCGAGGGCACGCTCGCCGTGCAAATGAACGATCACCAGCGCGGCGCGGAGCTGCTCTGCGAGGCGTTCGAGTTCGACCCGGAGAACCGCCGCATCTGGGGATCCCTCGCGAAGGCGCTCCCGCATCGCATCGCCGTGCTGCGCGAGGAGCTCGCCATGCGTCCCTACGAACCCGAGCTGGTCGCCGAGCTCCAGCGTTATTCCGAGGCGCTCCGCCGGATCCTCTACGATCCGCCGGGCGAAGAGCGAGCGGTCAAGGTCACGGCCGTCATGCCAGTGTTCATCAACCACGCGCACGGGCAGAAGGGGATCGATTTTCTGGCGGAGGCCGTCGACAGCGTGCTCGCGCAGGACTACCGGCCGCCGATCGATCTCATCGTCGTGGACGACGCCTCCGAGGTCGATACGGCGCGGTTTTTCTTGGATAGATATCCCAAGCTCTTGAGCTCGATCACGAGCGAGGACGGAGGGGTCCTCTACGAGGCTCCACGTGAGGAGGTCCGGCGCGTCAGGCTCATCCGCAGACGGACGAATTCAGGCAACGACGTCGCGCCGCGGAACATCGCGATCAATGCCGCACTCCGCAGCGGCAGCCATTACATCGCCCATATCGACTCCGACGACCGCATGACGCCAGACCGCATTCGCACGTCGCTATCCTACCTCGAACGGACGAGGAGCGCCGACCTCTTGCACGGGCGGCACCGCTGCATCGACGAGCGAGGCGACGTCGTGACCGGCAGCAAGATCGACGGCTGGTACAACTTCGCGCGCAAGTTCACGTTCGGCATGGATCAACACGACCCCACGAATATCGGGCGCAGCAAGCGTCACACGCGAGGCGAGCTCGAGATATTGAAAAAGGACAACTGGG
>JANMGF010000378.1:0-6162 GCA_031374535.1 Polyangium sp. (in: bacteria) | reverse complement strand
CGCGCGAGCTGCGGTCACGGGTGTCGACCTCGTCGAGCTCTCCGCGATGACCGGGGTTCCACGGGATCGATTGGCCCGGCTCGATCCGCTCTGCCGGCTCGGGATGCGCGCCGTCGCCGAGCTCGCTCGCGCCGTGGGGACGGGTTTTCTCGCGGGTGCTGGCATCGTCGTGGGACATGGCCTCGCGACGATCGACACGAACGATCGCTTCGACGCTCGTCGCCGCGCGCGCGGCCCCGGCGCCGTGGATCCCCGCCTCTTCCCGGCCACCTCGCCCAACGCCGTGGCGGGCGAATGCGCCATCGTTTTCCAGCTCCGCGGCCCGAGCTTCGCCGTCAACGCGGGCCTCGACGGCGGCACCGAAGCGCTCTCCCTCGCCGCCGAGCTCGTCGCCATGGGAGACGCCGATCGCGTGGTTGTCCTCGCCGTCGACGACGCCGGCCCCGCCGCGCGGGATCTCCTCGCCAACATGTCCGCGTCGGACCGCCCCTTCGCCGAGGGCGCCGTGGCCCTTTTGCTCGACGTTTCGGCCGAAAGAGCGCTCGCCACGATCGACCCCGACGTCGCGCCGAGCCACGACGCGGGCCCCATCGGTCACCTTTCGTTGCGGCAAAAGTTCTCGATTTCGTGACAAATTGGCGGTCGGCTTGCAGGGGGTAGGGGTCGTCTGGCAAGTTGCGGGAAGCGATGACTTCGACCCGAACCCTCGCCGCCTTTGCCCTCGCCCTCTCCACGCTCACGGGATGCGCCACGCGCTACATCCCCAACACCGACGTGGAGGACTCCGACGAAAACCGCAGGGTCATCGCCTTTTGCGAGAAGTACCGGCACGCCGTGGAGGACAAGAACACGGCCACCCTCTACGCCCTCGCCTCGCCCGATTATTACGAGGACGGCGGCAACGTCGATCCCGGCGACGACATCGATTACGCCGGCCTGAAGGCGTACCTCGCCGGCGCGTTCCAGGACGCCCGCGCGATCCGCTACGAGATCCGCTACCGCCGCATCGTCCGTGAAGACGACATGATCTTCGTCGACTACACGTACAGCGCGAGTTACCGCATCCCCGGCTCGAAGGGCGAGGAGTGGCGCCGCAAGGTCGAGGACAACCGCCTCGAGCTCGTCCCCGTCCAGACCGAGTTCCGCATCGTCGCCGGCATGTAACGGGCTAGTTGAGCGAGCTCGCCCTCTTGTTCGGCCGCTCGAACACGCCCCGCTCCTTCGCGTCCGAAAGGACCCGCAGCGCCTGCCGATACCCACGCATCACGAGCGATCGCACCGCGAAACGGTTCAGGTAGCTGAACGGACCGAGCTCCGGCGCCACGTCGACGAAGGTCACGTGCGGGTAGATCTTCCCGTAAAGCTCCACGCCTTGCCGCTCCTTTTCGGTGAGCAGCACGCTGAGCGACTGGCGCAGCACCGGGAAAGGGCCACGCCGCCCGAGGCTTCGACGTCCTTCACGCGTCCGTTCCGGCTTGTACACGTTCGAGATGATCACCACGTCCGCCCCCGCCGCGACCGCGACGTCCGCCGAGAGCGTGCGCGCCACCTCGCCGTTCACGAAGTACCGATTCCCGATGCGGAACGGGCGGAAAAGACCGGGCACGCAGCAGCTCGCCGCGACCGCCTGGCTCACGGGCGTCGTCTCTTCGTAGCCCGGACCGAAGACCACGCGTTCGCCCGTGTCGATGTCCACCGCCGTGACGAACACGGGGTTCGGGAGCTTGCGAAAATCGTTGATGGGCAAGAAGCCCGAGAGGTACGTCTCGAGCCTGTCGGCCGAGAGCAACCCCGAGACGAGGTGGCCCGGATCGAGCAGCTCCTTGGGCCTCGGGAGGCCGAGGAACGTCGAGGCGAAGAGGCGCGGGCCGCGGTGACGGCGACGCCACGGAAGGCGGTAGGCGTCGAGCAGGACGTCGAGCGGGATGTCCTGACCGTACGTCGAGGAGATGATCGCCCCGGTGCTCGTGCCGACGAAGATTTCCGGCAAGATCCCGAGCTCCTCGCAGGCCTTGAGGACCCCGAGGTGGGCGAGGCCCCGCGCTGCCCCGCCAGACCCCACGAACGCGACCTTGAGGCGGCTCATGGATCCATTGTGTCGATCCGAGCGAGGTCGGGCAAACATCGGCCGAAATCTCAAGGCATTTGGAAATCTTCGACGAGCCGATAGATGCGATATCGGTCGCCTTCCCGGCGAAGCCAGAGCACGAGCTCCTCGCCGAGCAGCCGATCCGATCCCACGCGAGGCGTCGCGATCGGCACACGCACGACGACGTCCCCGGCGGAGAGCGCTTCGGCCCGGATCGCGGGGTGGGGCGAGGCCGTGAGCGCGTCTTCGGCGCGAACCACCTCGATGTCGGCCTCGCGGTAGACGACCTTGCCCGCGAGCAACGTGTAGTCGAGCCGGCGCAGGCGTTGTGTCCAGAAGAGGGGCGCCGAGGGAGAGCCGCCCGAGCCGGAACCCGTGTTGATCGCGAGCGCGTCACGCGTGAAGAGCGCCTCGAGCGCCTCCATGTCCTCGTTGACGATCGCCCCGAAAAACCCGGTCACCGTGGCCAGCAATGCCTCCGTTCCGAGCGGCGTGCGTAACGTGACGAGGCCCGCCTCCGCGCTCGCCACGTCCTTCGCACGTGGCGGCGCGCTCGCCGGATCCACCGCGACTCCATCCGGCCTGCGCGCCTCTTCGGGCAGCTCCGAGGTCGTGGCGAAGGAGGGCCCCGCCGCGCCGCCGCAGCCCAAAGATCCCACGAACACAAGCACGCACGCCAGGGCGACGCGCGTGCTTTTCGGCAGCTCAGACAGGCTCGATGAGAGGATCATCCGTGCGGGTGAGCGTGACGATCGCACGGTCCTGGACGGCCGTCCATCCAGGCGGCGTCTGGTCGCCCTCGAAGTCGGACGCGACGATCGACAGGCGGCACGACGCAAAATCCGGCAGCCGCATCCGGCCGAGCCCACCGTCGCCGAGGATCTGCTCGAGGTCCGATGCGCCCTGGAAAACGCGGCAAACCATGCGGCCGCTGCCGTGCATGGCGAGGACGTAATCCGGGGCGGCGACGAGCAGGTTCATCTGGCTCGGCCCCTTGCCTTCCTCGGCCGTGAGCCCGTCGACGAGCGCGATGCTGGAGCGGAGCGCGGTGCGCGCCGTCTCGGGCGTGACGTCCTGTCGCTCGAGGCCTCCGGCGTCGTGGAGGAACGACAGGAAGAGGTGAAAGAATAGCTCGCTGTCCGTCTCGCCTCGCACGTCGCGCTGCAAAAACTGCGGGAGTGAGTCGAGGAGACGTCCACGCAACGTGGGGAAGGATTCGACCGTGCCCGTGTGCGCGAAGAGCCACTGGCGGTAGCGGAACGGGTGCGTGTTCTCCGTGCGTGAGCCGCCGACGGTCCCGAGACGCACGTGCGCGATCAACGTGTCGGCGCGAAGGCCGTTCGTCATCTCGACGATGTTGATCTGCGGACGGTCGTCGATCGGGCGGCGCTTCAGGAGGATCTCCCCACCCTGGTAAAAACCCACGCCCCAGGCCGGGACGCGGTCGGGACGCTTGTGCACCGAGAGGTGACGCGCTTCGAGTTCGAGGACACGTGCCCCGAGGTCCGGACGGTTGCCGACGAAGCCGACGAGACGAGCCATGCTGTTCCCTTCCCTCTCCGGCCGTTCCGAGCGACGCGGTATGAACGTGTGGGGTAGACGGAGGCTGCTCCTTCTTTTGTGATGAAATGGAGGCGTCCAGGCAAGCCACCGATGATCTCTGATAAAGAACAAAAGTCCCGGGCCAGGTGCCCCGGACATAGCGTGGATCCGCGTTCGGATTTTTGCCGATGAACACGAAAAAAATCGCCCGCGTGCTCGCCCTCGCGAGCGCCCTCGCCGCCTCGGCGCTCGCGACAGGATGCGTCGCCATCTACCCCGAGATCGGCACTGGCATCCGCAAGGTCACCGCCGAGCAGGCGCTCGAGCCGCCGCCGCCCGAGGATCTGCGCTGGATCCGGCTCGTCTCCGGCAGGGTGAACTCGTCGATGCGTGACGGCAGGAGCTGGAAGGAGGCCATCGGCAAGCTGCCGGATCCCTACGCCAAGCTCTACATCAACGAGCAGGAGGTCATGCAAACGAACCCGAAAAACGAGACACTCGAGCCGTCCTGGGACGACGCGCCGCGGGGGAATTTCCGGGTCTCGTCCGGGGACAAACTACGCGTGGAGATCTGGGACGCGAACACCGTCACGGACAAGCCCATCGGCGTGAAGGATTTTCGGGCGACCGAGGACCTCGTGCTCGGCGATCGCATCCGCCTCGATCTGCCGGGCGCCGGTGAGGTCGTGCTGGTGTACGAGCGCGCGCACGCGATGTTCGGCCTCGGGCTCTGGTTCGAGTTACGCACGGACTCGTGTTTCGTGACGCGGATGATCGGCGGCAGCCCCGCCGAGCGCTCGGGGGTGCAGCCCGGCGACGAGGTCCTCGAGATCGGCGGCAAGAAGGTGAACACGATGAGCAGCAACGCGGTGCGCAGCGCGTTCAACTCCATCCCCTCGGGCGGCCTCCTCGTCGTGCTGCGCCACGCCGACGGGACCACGGCGACCGTGACGCTGAAGGAAGGGCCGATTTACCCGACATTCGCCGAGTTCGGGCAAGTCGACTGAGCGGTGAAGGTCCCCTCCTTTGGTTTGAGCACCGATGAGATCAGGGGCGAGCTCGCGCCGATCCGGCACCCCTTTTCCATCGCGGTCTGCCGCGCGAAAAACCCCTTCAACATCGGGGCGATCATCCGCACGGCGCACTCGTTCCTGGTGCGCGAGATCTTCCTCGTCGGCACCGAGCCCTGGTACGAGCGCGCGGCGATGGGGATGGCGAAGTACGAGACGATCGTGGAGTGCCCCGACGAGACGGCCTTCCTCGACGCCGTGCGGGGCCGACCGCTCATCGGCGTGGAGCGGGATCACGCGCGGACGACGCTCTGGGAGGCGGCGATGCCCGACGATCTCGTGTTCCTGTTCGGGAGCGAGAACGACGGGCTCTCGGACACGTTGCTCGCGGCGTGTACGGAGATCCTGGCGATCCCCATGTACGGGATCAACCACTCGTATCCGGTGGCGATCGCCGCGGGGATGACCATGTGCGAGTGGGCGCGGCGGCGGGATCCGAGGGGATCGCCGCCCTCCGCTCGCTGATCGTTTACTTCGCCGCCGCGGCCTTGCCCCGGCGCTTCTCCAGGCGCTCGAGCACCGCGCGCACCACGAGCGGCCATGCGACCGTCGCGTCAGCGTAGACCTCGGCGTACCGGCCGCCCTCGTTCGGCGGGACGAACTTGCCCCAGCTCACGCCCTCCGAGTAGGTGCAGCCGGAGAGGCCGCCCCAGTGCACGGGCTCCGGGCAGATACGCACGCCGTACTGGAAACGCGGGTGGAGCGTCTCCACGCCGAGACGGTGCCCCACGATGTCGTAGAACGGGCCGACCTGCTGCGCCCAGTTGCGCGGCACGCCGCCGCCGATCGTGAAGATGCCGAGCTTCTTCTTCGAACCGATGAGCTTCGCGTAGCTCAGCAGATCGAGGAAGGGGTTATACGCCGGCGGCGCCGCGTGCTTGAACGGATCGAAGCTCGGATCGCCGCCGTGCTGCGCGTGGATCTGCCGGAGCTTCCACACCGCCACGTCGAGGCCCATCTCGCTGTCCGTGAAGGCAGGCACGTAGACGGGCACGTTGTGCAGGTAGGCGCTGCGCAGGATGCCGGGCGAGTCCCCCATCTCCGCGAGCGCCTTGCCGAGCTGTCGGCAGATCATCTCGCTCGACCACGGCACGTTCGGGTCGAGCTTGTCGAGCTGCAACCGGACGAACTCGTCGATCGTGTTGAGGTTCTTCTCGAGCTCGAGCGTGTCGTAGACGCGGTTGTAGCCCTTCTGGAAGAGCACCTCGTCCGGCACGCTGGGGTTCGACTTGTAGTGCGTGAGCCCCACGGCCTCGCTGAGCCCGTGCGCCATGAGCGCGCCGGTCGTCACGATCGCGTGGATCATGCCCGCCTCGATCATGCGGACGATGACGAGGCCCATCTTCGCGACGGTCATCGCGCCGGAGAACGTGGCGACGATCAGGCACTCTGGATCCAGGGTCATGTCCGTGAGCACGTCGCACGCCTCGCCGAGCGAGCGGCCGCTGAAGGCCGTGCGGC
>JANMGF010000373.1:0-1835 GCA_031374535.1 Polyangium sp. (in: bacteria) | reverse complement strand
ACGTGAAGCCCGGCGACACGAAGCCCGACGGCGACAAGAAGCCCGACGGCGACAAGGCCGGGCAGGCCGACGTCAACAAGATCGTCGGCAAGGCGCGCGACGAGGACGTCTACCGCGAGACGGTCATCACGGCCTCGCGCGGCGCACAGAGCCCGCTCGACTCGCCCAACTCGACGACCATCATCACGCGGCAGGACATCCGCCTCTCGGGTGTCACGCGTATCCCCGAGCTCTTGCGTCGCGTCCCCGGCATGGACGTCATGCAAATCACGGGCGGTGATACGAGCGTTTCGATGCGTGGCTTCAACAGCCGGCTCTCGAACAAGCTGCTCGTGCTCATCAACGGGCAGAGGCCCGCCTACAACGACATCCTCGGCTCGACGTTCTGGGAGACGCTCACCATCGACGTCGATCAGATCGAACGCATCGAGGTCGTGCGTGGACCGGGCTCCGCGCTGTACGGCGCCAACGCGTTCGCCGGCGTCGTCAACATCATCACGATCGCGCCGGGCGAGGGCCGCACGGGCTTCCGCATGGGCTTCGGCGACACGGGCCAGGGGTACGGCTCGGCGTGGGCCGCGGGGCGCGACGGCGACTTCGGCTATCGCGCTTCGGTCGGCTACACGCGGTACCCGCGATGGACACGCGAGGTGCAGGACGGGCGTCAGGACATCACGCTCTTCGATTCGAACCAGAACCTCGGCGCGGAAAACCTGCGCGTCGACATCCGCCTCTCGCAGCGGTTCAAGAACAACCGCGAGCTGCAGATCGGCGGCGGCTTCTCGCGCAGCGACATCGACGTCTACGGCATCGGCCCGTTCAACGACTACCGCGCCCGCTTCGACAACTCCGACATCACGGCGCTCTTCAAGACGGAAAACTTCAGCGCGCGTGTCTTCTACGCCCGCATCGCCGCGCAGACCTCGTCGAACCACGACTACTACGGCCACACGCTTTTCCCGAGCGAGGCCAACCAGAACGTCGTCGACGCCGAGCTCAACTTCTTCACGGACTTCAAGGCGCCCAGATCGGTCGAGCACAGCATCCGTGGCGGCGCGGCCTATCGCCTCAAGTCGATCTCGTGGACGTACCTGCGCGACGACACGCCCATCGAGAACTGGGGCTCGTTGTTCCTCCAGGACACGCTCCGCTTCGGCAAGGCCGTGCAGCTCGTCGTCTCGGGCCGCGCCGACTACGTGCCTTACCTCAAGGACGTGTTGGTCTCGCCGCGCGGCTCGCTCATCATGAAGCCGACGGAGCTCCAGTCGATCCGCGTGAGCGCCTCGACGGCCTTCCGCAACACGACCTTCCTCGAGTCGTACCTCGATCTGCCGATCCAGCTCCAGCTCCCGGGCGTCGAGCTCATCTCGGCGTCGCAGCGCTACGAAGACACGAGCTTCCGGATCAAGCCCGAGAACATCGCCACCGTCGAGGCGAGTTACCTGAACCAGTCGAGTGATCGTTTCGAGTTCGAGCTCACCGCCTACTACAACCGCATCTCGAACCTGATCGTGCTCGCTGGGGAGCGGCCCCTGACGCTCGCGAACAGGGCCGATGGACTCGGCGGGCTGAACCCCGCGACGGGGCGCTACACGGTCGGCTTCGGCGGATGGCTGAACCGCTGCGACATCCAGAACGTCTTCGGCGGCGAGGTGGGCACGCGCGTCTACCCGGTCGAGGGCCTCGACGTCTTCGCCAACTACGCGCTCAACATGTCGTCGCAGGAGCTGCCCGACGGCTGCAACGTGCCGACGGACCAGCGCACGAGCCGCCACAAGATCAACGCCGGCGTCCAGCTCCGCACGAAGCCGGGCATCGACGGCGAGATCACCTTC
>JANMGF010000319.1:0-2207 GCA_031374535.1 Polyangium sp. (in: bacteria) | reverse complement strand
ACGAGCATGTCGACGCCGACGAGCTGCCGGTCACGAGAGACGCGCTCACCCTCGTGGAACATGGCTCCGCCGTCCAGGAGCACGTAGCGGAATCGGACCTCGCGGCTGCCTTGCACCTCGACGCCATCCGCGCCGACGTGGCCCGTGTACGTGATCCGCTCGGGTACCTGCTCACGCGTGGCGCCGCTCTGCACATTCAGGTCTGTCAGGTAATGATATCGGACTGCATTACCGAACCGATCCAGCTCGCGCTCGATGCTCCATACCCGTGGGATGCCGTGTCGCCAGAGGACTCGCGCTGCCTTGCTTTTCCCATACTCGACGACACGACCATCAGGCCGGAAGACCACGAAGTATATCGGATCGAAGCCGTCCTTGGAGGGGGCGCCGTACCCATGAACCTTCGTCTGCGTGTCGGGGAACGTGCGGTACTCGGCGAAAGTGCCTATCGTGTCCTTGCCCTGGTGGACCTGAACCAGCCGCAATCCGTCGAGGCAAACGTGGTCCTTGCCGTCGAGCTTCGTGCCCCGGATCGCGCCGTCCTGCGCGAGGTTCGACCCGCAGCGGTGGATCGAGGAGAATCCTTGCAGCGAGAACCCCTTGCCCAGGAGGCCGATGTCGATGCCGCTGTCGTAGGCGATCGAAAGGATGGGCTCGATCCGGCCAGGAGGCACAACGAGCGGAATCGTATAGGTCGCCGAACCGGTGCTGGATACGGCGAAGGACCCCTCGACGGCGCCGAACGTTTGCGCTGGAACCTTCTCGAGGGGCGCCATGGACGGGAAGGCGTGATGCCCGGCGTAGGTCGGACAATCGAGGGTCGGATCGGGCAGGCCCGAAGGCGCCGGCGGAGGCGGGGACGGGATTGGATCGTCGCCACCACACGCGAAGGGAAAGAGGACGAGCAGCCAGGAAAGGAGCAGGACACCCCAACGCATGACGAGCACCTCCGCGCACGGCTCCCCGTGCTTATGTAGGTACACACCTGAGAGCGAGCGAGCACATCTGTCAAGCAGTGTTCGTCGGGCTATGACATTGACGGTCCGACAGCGAGAGAGGCGCCTCGCCGAGCGGATTCTTCTGCGTCCTCCTGGGCGATCCCGGTCTTCTTAGGGTGACGGGGGCAAGCTCGACGGCGCGGTCGGGACGCGGATTGGCCGCGCGCTGCGGGGAGGGAGCGAGGATGGAATGCTCGGCAGGACGTTGGGATCGTCGATGTCGCAAATTCCGCCTGGGAGACGGCCGAGTCCATGGATGCATCTCCCATACTCATTTCTGCGATCCTTGATGCACTCGGCGTCCGATACGCAGGACCGGCAACGCCCGTCGATGCAGATGCCATTACATTCATCGTGGTCGGTGTGGTCCACGGGGATGGCTTTGCCCTGGATGCACCGCTGCCCATACCTCTCCGTGCAGCTCCAGATGGGGGCGCATCGCCCTCGATCACAGAAGCCGTCGCCACACTCGCCGTCGACCTTGCAATCGCGATCCGGCACGTCGTTCGACCAAGGGTGGGTGCCGACCGGGGGCATGCCCCAAAAATATTGTCCCACGCAGTCTTCCGCGATCGCCTTGTCAAGCGCCGTGAACCGTCCTTCCGGCGTCGGGACCTTCGCGGTCGGTTCGTACGTGCTCGCGCTGGGCGCCGCAGACACCATGGCCGATGGCGCGGGTTGCGGAGGGTGCACGACGCCGCCGCCCGCAGGCGCTTCCTTGTTGGAGGAGCAGGCACCGAGGCAAAGAAGGAGCGGCCCCGCCACGAGCGCTACCCCGTATCGTCGATTGGTCCGAGCTGTCCGGTTCCTCCGCGTCCTCATGGCGCTACACACCCCGGAGCCTTGCCGCCTTGGCCTCCCAGATAGAAGAGGCGATCTCCAGGTAGGATGCCATTCCGGAAGTCCGAGTGGTTGTAGCAAAACGGCTTCTCCGTGAACGGGTAGATCACCATGCTCTCCGCCTTGGCGATGGGTCGTCGAGAGGACCGAAGCGGATCACGCAGCCGCTGAGGAGGTGCGTGATCAAGGAATCAAAACCCCCGTACTTCGCATCTTCGGAGAATACATGGCCCAGCGCATGACGAGCACCTCCGCGCGCGGCATCGATCCACCTTGCCCGCGGCATCGCGGAAGCCGCGCGCGGCATCGATCCACCTTGCCCGCGGCATCGCGGAAGCCGCCCACGGCAACGCGGAAGCCGCGCACGAC